>JANMIB010000227.1:0-2229 GCA_031375605.1 Allobosea sp.
AGGCTGAACAGACCGACCACGCGGGCCATCAGCTCAGGCTGCACCGCTTTTCCGGCCCAGAGCGCATTGCCGATCTTTGTTGCATCGCCATCAAGCCCGACAAACCAGCGCCAGTCACCGTCCTCGATCCGCTCCAGCGGCGTGATCGCCACATCCGTGCCGTGCAGGTGCGCGATCCAGATTTCCAGCGCCCGCGCCAGCGCCGCGCGGCCTGACGGCTCACCGCCCAAGTCCAGCACCATGTCGAACGCATCCGAGCGCTGCCAGTAGCCGTCGGCATTGCCCGGCTTGAGCACATCGAGCTTTTTCGACGCCGCCTCGCCCATCATCGAGAGCAGCGGCGAGGCATGGCGCTCTTCCTCATGCAATTCGACAATGTCTGAATCAGCCAGCAGGATCGTGTTGTCCTGAACCGTGACGCGCTGCGAGCGGAAGAGACACTCGGCAGCGCGCACCACGAACGGATCGTCGCAAGCGTCGAGTGCATTGCGCAAGATCACATGCGCCATCTGCAGCATGAACAGCGGCGGCATGCCCTTCCAGCTGCTTCGCGTCAGCGCCATGTAGGCGGCTTCGAGCGTGGGAGCCTTCACCAGTGCATCGCGAAATGCCAGGATGAACTGCCAGTTTTCGCGGGCGTCCGCGTCAGCCAGTGCAACGATGCTGCCCGCTGGAACCGGCGCGCGCGGGTTCTCCAGCAACATCGCGTGCAGCGCCCGCTCGTTGTGGCAGGCATCATCGGGCGGCAACAGTTCCTTCCGCGCCAGATAGGCCTTGAGGTATTCGTCGGTCACGACCAGCCCGCCAGCCCGGTCATGCTCAAGAAGGACATGGCCGGACGAGGCCCAGAAATGCTTGCTCATCGCGGCTCGCTCATCATGTCTGGGCCTTCATGTCGCCCTGTATCAGGGCGGCGAGATCGACACGCTCGGTGATGCCGTCATCGTCGCCATCAACCTCGAAAAAATCGAAGGCCCGAAAACCGCCCTGGCCCGCATCCGGTCCAAGCGCCTCTGCACGCGGGACCAGCGTGCGGAAACGCTCCTTCATCTCGCCATGCTCCAGGCTGCGATGCACTGCGATAAGCGTCTGCGCCGGATGATCGCACAACGAGGCTGCAAAGGCGATTTCCTCCCGTGCTGCCGCGCGTGCCGTGTCCATGTCGGGGGCGCCAAGCTCCCGGATCAGGGAGTGTGCCAGAACCATCACGATCTCGTCGCGCTCGGCCTCCGTCACCGGTGTCACGATGGCCAGCGTCGACCAGCCGAATGAAGCTGTGCCCAGAAAGCCGGAGCGAAAGGCGGCGCGCTGCTTCGGCTCCATCGCCTCGACATCCGCCTCCAGGGAACGGTCGGAAATGAACATGAACGAGCCGGGCACCGCCCATTCGCCTGCCTCTGCAGCCTTTGCAAACACAAACGTGTCCGACGGGTCGAGCCGTATGGTGCGCAAAAGCTTCACAGCTTGGGCATCCCGCTTGCAGCATCGAACCAGTCAGAACGGCCCAGTGCCCCGATCAGGCTTTCATGCCGTTCACCGCTTTGGGTCTTGACCAGCAGATCGCCATTGGGCTCGATGCCGTGGCGCACGCCCGTCTCGCGGGTCATGCGGTCCAGCCAGCGCTTGACCACGGCCTTGGGGCCGCGCGTCGCCCATTCATCCGCGCCGTGCATCAGATGGCGGCAGAAGCTTTCGACCATGTCCACAGACGAGATGTCCTCAAAGCCCAGCTCGTCCATGCCGACGCCTGCGCCAACGGCAAAAGACCGCGGCTGGCCGGCATCATCGGGCATTGCCACGGCTCTGAGCATGCCGCCGAAAACAAGCCAGTCTGGCATCTCGTCATCGGCGCAAGAGGGCGGCCAGGCGGTGCGCCCGCCGCCGATCAGGCCATGGTCCATGATCAGCGCATCAGGCCAGCCGAAGTTCAGCGGCCTTTCGGGCGGGCAGTGGATCGCCATCATGTCCGCCAGCGCATTCATGCCCATGTAGTGCGCCAGTCTTGCCGTCATCAGCGGCTCCTCCGGCTCCAGCACCACTGCAAACTCAATCAGATCATAGCGGCGGACCCAGACCAGCGAGGCCGCGCCCAGCTCAGCCGCATGCCTGACAGCATGGGCAAATGCGTCGCCGCCCTCGCGCAGGGTCGTGGCTGTGAAGCCGGGCGGCAGCACGGGTTCGCGGCGCATCGAGGCCAGACGTGACGGGGAGCCTGCAGACATGGGAAGG
>JANMIB010000241.1:0-31685 GCA_031375605.1 Allobosea sp.
CACGACGACATCGGCCTGGCTGGGCAGCCAGTCGACAAGCTTGCCCTTGCCTTCATCGCCCCACTGGGCCCCAACCACAACCACGTTTGCCATGACAAGCTCCGTCCCCAGAAAAGACTTTGCAATGAAAAGCCCCGGCGCAAGGCCAGGGCTGTGTGATCATCCTTGCACTCTCTCATCGGTGATAGGGCAGTCACGGTCAAGCAGAACCGATATCAAGGCATGACAGTCAGCATAATGCACTCGGTCCATCCGGCGTCATCCCCGGCGCGCCGAAGGCGCGGGAAGGGGATCCATGGCCAAGATACGGAAGGATGGATCCCCTTCCCGGCCCTGCGGGCCGCCGGGAATGACACCGTCGCAACGGCCTCAGCTGCCGCCCCAGACGCTGCATCACGCCTCACTGCCCCACCAGTTCCCTGTCGGCGGGCCAGCGCAGACGCCAGCCGAGCCTGACCTCGCGCTTTTCCGATGGCGCATAATCATGTGTCCAGCCCATCACACCGCGCCGCTCCTGCACGATTTTTTCGGTCGGGACCGTGTTGGTAGCCAGCGGCTCGATGGTGATGGCGCTGTTCTCCGACACCGGGATCCGGTCCGTCAGGCTGATCCGCATCGGGCGGCGGTGCAGGTTGGTGATGATCGTGCGGTGATCGGAAATCTGGTTGCGGCTCGCGCTCCAGCCCGAGGGATCGTTGTCGCGGCGGCGCACCGGCAACCGCTCGACCTTGATGCGGTCATCGGCACCGAAACCCAGATCAAACTGATCTCCGGGTGCCACCGCCTCGATCCGCGCCTTGCCGACAAACATCCCGTCCCGCGTCAGCGAGACTTCGCCGGGCAGCAACGGCACATCATCGCTCCAGGTCAGGTTGGTGGACAGATAGGCGCGCGTCTCAAGCGCTGGCGCAATCTTCGCCAGCAGCGGCGCGTCAATCACATGGCTGGACAGGCGCAATGTGCGCTGCGAACCATCGCGCGAGATGCTAACACGGCCAGGGGCCATGAACGACGCCGAGAAAGCCGTTGCGGCTGCGCTTGCTTCCTGTTCAGTCGCCTTTGCGGCCTCCATTTGCTGGATCGGTTCCGCAGCTAGAGACGGTGGTGCAGGCCGGGCGGCTGACGGAGCGGCTTGCCGCTGGCGGCGCTGGTCAAGCTCGAACACAACAGCCGGATCACGCAGGCCCAGGGCCTGTGTCCTCACATCAGGCACGGTCGCGCCGCCCGCCACCCGTGCCGTGGACAATGTCAGTTCCACATCGCTCCAGTCCTCGCCTGTCCGCTGCGTGACGGACGCGCGGCGCACCAGATTGACCTTGGCGACAGGCCCGTTCGCCACCGTATCAAGCTGCGCATCATAGACCGCCAGCCAGCGCGCCCCCGCCACGCGATAGGTCACCTTGAACGCCGCGCCCATGTCACGCGCGGCCTCGACAGAGATGGCCACATCGACAACCGGGGCCAGACTGGGTCTCTGGCGGCCTGATGCAGCTTCGACAGCACGAATTTCAGCCTCGATGTCAGCCAGCCGTGCGGCCTCTCCCTGCGCGGCTTCATTCGCGGCGGCAATGCCTTCGCCGACGGCAGCCCAGGCGGCGCGGGCCTGAGCGATGTCAAAGCCCTTGCCATCTTTGGCAGACGCCTCGGCGGCAATGCGCGAAAAATCCGTCACGGCCTTCTTCTGCGCCTCAATGGCATCCATGCGGCCACGCACCTTGGCCATTTCGAGCCGCAACTCGCGCAGCTTCTTCTGCGCGTCTTCGTTCGGCACGGTTTCGGCAGGCACGCGCCTGATGTCGGCAGAGCCAATCTGCAACTGTCCATCACCGGTGCCCTCCACCCGGATTGATCCCGGATCAATCGTGGCCGGCAGTCCGCGCAGAAGGATGACGTGCTGGCCCTGCGGTACGCTGACCTCGCCCACCCGCGTCACGGCGGCGGCATCCGGAAACACCGTTACTGCATCAATCCGGCTTGGCATGGGCAGATCGGCAGCATGAACGAGAGGCACAGCGGCAACCGACGCCAGAAAGACGAGCGCAAGGCTTTTCATGGATGATATGGCTCCGGAAACAGCACCCTGAACGGGCGCAACATCTTTTCACGTGAGATTGCGGGTTTTTCGGGGCTGACCTATGCCCTGCCACGCGCACTCATCGTTGGCTTGACCCTGTAGCGCAGGAAGTTCCTGATCTCTGTCAGGCGCAGCATCGGGTCGAGCACCTGCTCATCCAGCCCGTGAGCCCAGGCCAGATCAGAACGTGCCGGATCCTGATCGAGCATCGCAAGCTCCTTGCAATAGCGCTCGACATCCTCGTGCGAACGGCGAAACCCCTCCCGCATGAGCGGCTCGGCAAGCCGGCGCAAGATGGAAGCCGTTTCTGTGAGTGAGAACTCGGGATGATACTGCACGCCCCAGAACACGCCGCCATCATGGCGTATTTCCGCTGCCTGAACAGGCGTCATGGCATTGGATGCCAGCACGGTTACATCACCTCGGACATCGCCAGGAGGCAGGACCACGGCATCGAGATGAATGGCAGGTGCATCGAAACAGGACGGCCTGCCCTCTAGCAGCGGGTGACGAACTCCGGCCACGGTCGGTACGATGCGCCGCGCAAAGCCGATCTCGCGACCGGCGGGGTTGGCCAGCACCGAGCCGCCTGCGGCAACAGCACCCATCTGGAGGCCCCAGCACGAGCCAAAACAGGGCGTGCCGCTCTTGTAAATTGCCCGCATCAACTCGATCTGCCGCGTCACTGGCGGCGCAATCTGGTAGATGTGGAGCGATGAGCCGGTCAGGAAAATTCCGTCATAGGATTGCAGGCCAGTCGGATCGGGCAGATTTGCACCCTCATCGGCAGGCATGGCGACATCGCAGATGGCGGACGGCTCAATCTGGCGCACGACCGACGCGTAGGAGTTGCCCGGCGTCTCGCCATACCCCCTGACATGAGCTTCACGGGCCTCGCGCACATTGCCTTCGACAACCAGAAGGCGGATTGGTCTTGTCATGAAAAGGTCTTCACAGGAGAGCCTAGGGAGAGAGTGATCCTGCCGGGCACGCAGGGGTGATTTGCGCCATGATAGCATGACGGCACAGCGCGAACAGGGTAGGTGTCACGCACCGTGCACCTGATTGCCCTACCGAAAGCTCCCGCTCCTTGCCGTTGACCCAACTCTCCCGCAAGGCATGGGCCAACCCCTACCTGCTGCTGGCGCTGACCACCCTGCTGTGGGGCGGCAATGCCATCGCAAGCCGCCTGGCTGTCGACAACATCTCGCCCATGGCGCTGACATCCCTGCGTTGGATCGGCGTGGCACTGGTTTTCCCCGTCATCTTCCGAAAGGAACTGGTCGCATACTGGCCCGTCATCCGCGCCAGCTGGTTGCAGATCACGGTGATGGGCGCGCTTGGCTTCACGGTGTTCAACGCCTTGATGTATCTGGCCGGGCACTACACCACCGCGATCAACATGGGCATCACGCAAGGCGCGATCCCGGCCATGGTCATGATCGGGTCGTGGGTGATTTTCCGCACGCCCCTCAGCGCCGTGCAGATCGCGGGGCTGATGCTGACCATGCTAGGCGTCATTCTGGTGGCGCTGCATGGCGATCTGGCGGAACTTACCCGGCTGGCCTTCAATTACGGCGATGTCCTCATGGTCATCGCAGGCGGTTTTTATGCCGGGTACACGCTGGCCTTGCGCAAACGCCCTGCCCTGCCGGGCCTGGTATTTTTCACCTGCATGGCAATGGTGGCCTGCCTGCTGTCGCTGGCCCTTTTTGGCTGGGAAATTGCGCTTCAACAGCAGCTTTGGCCCAACTGGAAGGGCTGGCTGATCGTGCTCTATGTCACACTTGGCCCTTCGATCGCGTCGCAGCTCATGTTCATGCGCGGAGTTGAACTGATCGGCCCCGCCCGCGCCGGGCTGTTCGTCAACCTCGTGCCGATCTGGGGCGCGGTGCTCGGCGTGCTGATCCTGCACGAGCCGTTTGCGCCATATCACGCTTTCGCGCTTGTGCTGGTCCTTGGCGGCATCTGGATCGCGGAACGCAAGACAGCGTAGATCATCATAAGTCAGAGCATTGCTGCTCCACAAAACCGGTACCCACTTGTGTGGGCAAGGCTCTGATCAGGCCTTGCGCCACATCGGTCGCGCTTTCAGAAAGCCGAGATAGGCTTTCTCCAGCAGCCAGGGCAACGGCGGAACAGAGGCCAGACGCCCCAACAACCTGAACCGCGGCGTGGCCCGCCAAAGTGCGATGAAGGCGGCAGCGCCGGATACGACCTCGCCGCTGCCAAGCCTGACATGGAACCGCGCCAGCGCATCTTCACGGCTGACACCATCAGGCAGGACAGCGTTCTGCGCCATGATGTTCTCGAAAGCGGGCCGGTCTGCCGCTCCATCGCTCAGCCGCTGATACAGCGCGATCTCGCGCGAACATATGGGACAGCCGCCATCAAAATACACGGCGCAGGCGGCGGCTGGGTCGGATTGGTGTGTGGCGACATTTGCGTTTTGCATGACTTCCAAATGGGGCTTCCCATCGGCCAAATCCAGCGTGTCCAATCGTCTCAGAAGGCCTTTGGCAGGCCGGCTTTCTTCAAGATTGCGTTGGCCAGATGGTGCGATTTCGTACCGGCATCAACCGTGACAGATATACCGGTTGCAACATTGCGCCAGATTTCATGATCACCTTTGCCGTTTCGCAACAGTTCAAAGCCAGACCGCCGCAGGGTGCGCTTCAGTTCCGGGCCAATCTCACCCATGTGCTATCAAGCAGCCTTCACGACATCTGACACCTTGAATGTCAGATCGATCCGAACCTCATCACTCGTTTCGAGAAAATCCGGCACAATCAGTCGCAAGCGCTCTCTCAAGCCCTCGACGGTTTCAGCTTCGGTGCAAATGCCGAGGTCGCCGGTCGCGGCGGCCCACCAGACCCCGGCTTCTGCATCCCACTCGGCTTCAAACTGGACGACACGAGACATGCTATTCCTCCTGCTTGGGTGGAATAATAGCATGCCTCACCTGTTTGCGTCACCTTTCAGGTCTGGGGGCTCAGAACGCCAGCCGTCTGGCCCGCTTCACCTGCGGGATCGCCTCGATCTTCGCGAGCAGGCCATCATCCACGCGGCTGTCGACGGCGACGTAGCAGATGGCATCGCCGCCCGGCTTGTCGCGGCCAAGATTGAACGTGGCGACGTTGACACCTGCATTGCCAAGCAGCGAGCCGAACGCGCCGATGAAGCCCGGCTTGTCGGCGTTGCGGATGTAGATCATGTGCGGCGCGAAGGCGGCATCGACCTTGATGTCGCGGATTTCGACGATGCGCGGCACACCATCCGACAGCACGGTACCGACCGCATGGCGCGCCATATCGGCTTCGACGATGATGCGGATCGTGCTTTCAAGATTGCCGGGCGCCTCACGCTTGATCTCGTCCACCGTGATGCCCTTGTCTTTGGCGATCGCCTGCGCGTTGACCATGTTGATCTCGGACAGGAACGGGCGCAGCACGCCGGCAATGGCGGCAGAGGTCATGGGCTTGACGTTGAGCTCGCCGACCTTGCCTTCATAGACAATGCGGATCGCCGTCACCGAGCCTTCGGTGAGCTGGCCCAGGAAGGAACCGAGCTTTTCCGCAAGCGCCACGAAAGGCTTCACGCGCGGCGCTTCTTCCGCCGAGATCGACGGAAAATTCACCGCGTTGGTGATCGCACCCTTGAGCAGATAGTCGCTCATCTGTTCGGCCACCTGCAGCGCCACGTTCTCCTGCGCTTCGGAGGTCGATGCACCCAGATGCGGCGTGCAGATCACGTTCGGCAGGCCGAACAGCGGATTGGTTTCGGCAGGCTCGATGGTGAACACGTCAAACGCCGCACCGCCCACATGGCCGGCCTTCAGCGCCTCGGCCAGCGCCTCTTCATCAACGAGCCCGCCACGGGCGCAGTTGATGATGCGGACACCCTTCCTGCATTTGGCTAAAGCCTCGCGCGAAATGATGTTCTTTGTCTTCTCGGTCATCGGTGTGTGCAGCGTGATGAAATCGGCGCGGGCAAAAAGCTCGTCCAGCTCGACCTTCTCGACACCGATCTGTATGGCGCGCTCAGGCGTCAGGAATGGATCGAACGCGATGACACGCATCTTGATGCCGATGGCGCGGTCCGCCACGATGGAGCCGATATTGCCGCAGCCGATCACGCCGAGCGTTTTTGCCGTCAACTCGACGCCCATATATTTGTTCTTCTCCCATTTGCCGTCCTGCGTGGTGCGGTCGGCATCGGGGATCTGGCGAGCCAGCGCAAACATCATGGCGATGGCATGTTCAGCGGTGGTGATCGAATTGCCGAAGGGCGTGTTCATCACGATGATGCCGCGCTGGGTGGCGGCGGGAATGTCGACATTGTCCACGCCGATGCCGGCCCGGCCGATCACCTTCAGCCTCAAAGCGCTTTCCAGCAGCTTGGCCGTGGCCTTCGAGGCTGAGCGGATGGCAAGGCCGTCATAATCGCCGATCATGGCGGCCAACTTGTCCTTGTCCTTGCCGAGGCCGGGATCGAAGGTCACGTCGATGCCGCGATCCTTGAAGATCTGCACAGCGGCGGGTGAGAGGGCATCTGAGATGAGGACGCGGGGAGCGGTCATGGGTTTGGCCTTTCGGGCGCTGCGCTCGTGTCATTCCGGGATCGCCATTTGGCGAGGCCCGGAACCCATGATCATCTGGGATGATCAATTGGGCGAGCCGTGTTCAAACGATAGCGTTGGCTTGATGGGTTCCGGGCTCGCACTGACGTGCGCCCCGGAATGACGTCGCAAGCAGCCTTCAGGCAGCCTTGGCCAGCTTTGCCATCTCAGTAGCAAACGCAGCTTCGATCCACGGCAGCAGCGCTTTCACGTCCCGCGTCTGCACGGTTGCGCCGCACCAGATTCGCAGGCCGGGAGGAGCATCGCGGTAGTGCCCAAGATCAAGACCGACACCTTCCTTTTCAAGGAAGGCGACAATGCCCTTGGCGAAGTTCCCCTGCGCGTCAGCTGACAAAGCCGTGATGACCGGATCGGTGAATTTGAGGCAGACCGATGTATTGGAACGGGTCTTGGGCTTCACCGCCAGAAAATCGACCCACGGCGTGATCTTGACCCAGGAGGCAATCGCGCGGGCATTGGCGTCGGCCCGCTTGACCAGGCCATCAAGACCACCGACCTTCTTCGCCCAGGTCAGCGCATCGATGTAGTCCTCGACGCAAAGCATGGAGGGGGTGTTGATGGTTTCACCCTCGAAGATGCCCTTGATCAGCTTGCCGCCAGAGGTCAGGCGGAACACCTTGGGCAAGGGCCAGGCCGGCTTGTAGCTTTCAAGGCGCTGCACCGCGCGGGGTGACAGGATCAGCATGCCGTGCGCGGCCTCTCCGCCCAGCGCCTTCTGCCAGGAGAAAGTCGTCACATCGAGCTTGGACCAGTCCATCCGCTGCGCAAACGCAGACGATGTGGCATCGCAGAAGGTCAGGCCTTCGCGGTCGGCGGCAATCCAGTCGGCATCAGGCACACGCACGCCGGATGTCGTGCCGTTCCAGGTGAAGCAGACATCGCGTGTCCTGGTGTCGATCTTCTTCAGGTTCGGCAACTCGCCATAGGGCGCACTCACCGTCTCGCAATCGGCAAGCTTGAGCTGCTTCACGGCGTCTGTGACCCAGCCCTCGCCGAAGCTTTCCCATGATGTCATGGTGACAGGGCGTGCGCCGAGCATGGTCCACATCGCCATTTCGTAAGCACCGGTATCGGAGGCGGGCACGATGCCGATCAGATAGTCGGCGGGAACCTGCAGCACCTCGCGCGTCAGATCGATGGCCAGCTTGAGCTTGGCCTTGCCGATCTTGGCGCGGTGCGAGCGACCAAGCGCAGCATCACCCAGAGCTTTGAGGGACCAGCCCGGCCTTTTGGCACATGGACCGGAAGAAAAGTTCGGCACGCGCGGACGCGGCATTGTTGCACCTGCGGCAACAGTCTTTGTTATTCCGCCTGTGGCGGTCAGGTTCGTCGTCATCAATGTCTCCATCCTCACAGATGGGTGTCTCCCGTTGGGGGGAGATGACCCGCTTTCGTGGATAGTGGAGAGGCCTTGCCGCGTCAATCCAGATTGTGGAGCTTGACGAGCATTGCCGGAAACGAAACGGCGCGCCACGAGGGCGCGCCGCAAAAGAGAGGATCAGGAGAGGATCAGAACTTGCGGGTCATCGGGCGCGGAGCCGGTGCATAGATCGGCTCGGGAGCGGGGCTGCCACAGCAATCGCCGTTCAGCATCCAGCGCATGCCAAGGCGGAAGTCGTGGCTTGCCAGGTTGGCAACACGGAGCGTGTCGCTGGATTGGCCCACAAGGCCTCCGGTTTCAGCCTTGCCCAGGTTGAGATAGCGATAGCCGACCTCGAGCTTGACGTTCTTGGACACATCATAAGACACGCCTGCCATCAGCGCCCATGCAAGGCTGCCCTTGGTCTTGGAGCGGAACACCGACTGGGTGGCTCCGAAAGGAGCGCCAAACGTGTTGGTGACCGGATCAAAGGCAAACTGGGTCGAGGTGTCATTCACACCCGAAAAGCTGTTGTTGGCGTAGCCGATACCAGCGCCGAGAAAGGGCGTCAGGCAGCCAAGCTGGCAAAAGGTGCCAAGATCGACATATGCGTTGGCCAGGAACACGGTGGATGAGACCTGCCCGTTGTAGCCGTTGCGCTGGTTGATGAAGCCGGTTGGTGATGCAGCATTAGCGAACACGACCTCGTCCATGGCACCAAAGCGTGCGCCGGTGCGGTATTCACCCGTCACATCGACACGGAACCAGTTGTTGATGGCATAACCGATGCCGACACCACCGAAGGCTGCTGAACCGAGACTCTTGTCCACGATGGCAAAGCTGCCCGGTGCAGGCACCGAGATGGGCAGGCCATTGGTCAGGACGCTCAGGTTTGGCTGTGTGTAGGAACCGACGCCGATGTCACCGCGCAGGTAAAGACCGCCGCCCGAAACAGTGCCGCGCAATGGCGCGTCATATGCCGGACCCGGCATTGGTGGCGGGGGGAGATCGCCCGCATATGCAGTGCTCGCAGCGCCGATCATCACGGCACCTGCGACAGCGAGAAGTTTCAGGCTGCCCATGATCTTGTCCTCAACGGTTGTGCATGGAGCCAATGCAGCCATGCGGAATGCCAACGTGAGGATGTTTGACAGACAAGGGTTAAAGCTAGCTTAACCCTAACACTTAACCATGCAGTTCAGTCATGACAGCCGAAACCCGGCACAGCGTGTGCCGGGTCACAGATGTCACCGTAGTCTTGCAGGCAAGTATACGGAAATCAGGCAGCAGCCTTGGTCACGGCCTCGACCACATCGTCGACCACGCTTTCGACAAGCACCCTGTCATCACCTTCTGCCATGACGCGGATGACAGGCTCGGTGCCCGATGGCCGGATGACCAGCCTTCCGCCATTGCCGAGCCTGCGCCGCGCGTCATCGATGGCCGACACGACACTGTTGGTCTGCAAGGGCTGCCCGGACTTGTAGCGAACATTCTTGAGGATCTGCGGCAGCGGCTCGAAGCAATGACAGACCTCGCTGACCGGCTTGTCGGAGCGCTGGACGACCGCCATCAGTTGCAGTGCTGCAATCAGGCCATCACCCGTGGTTGAGTAATCCGACAAGATGATGTGGCCGGATTGTTCCCCGCCGAGATTGAACCCGTGCTCGCGCATGTGTTCCAGCACATACCTGTCGCCAACCGCCGTGCGTGCCAGCGAAAGACCAAGGCCACCCAGATAGCGTTCAAGACCGAGATTGGACATGATGGTTGCCACCACGCCAGGGCCGGTGAGAAGGCCTTCACTGCGCCAGCTTGTCGCAATCACGGCCATCAGCTGATCGCCATCGACAACCTGACCGAGTTCGTCGACGATCAGGACACGGTCCGCATCGCCATCAAGCGCGATGCCGATGTCTGCACGCAGTTCGCGCACCTTCCTGATCAGCGCGTCAGGCGCGGTCGAGCCGACATCACGGTTGATGTTGAAACCGTCAGGCTCGACACCGATGGCGATGACTTCGGCACCCAGTTCCCACAGGGCTTCGGGGGCCACCTTGTAGGCGGCACCATTGGCGCAATCGACCACGATGCGCAGGCCTTCCAGAGACATGTTGCGCGGCAAGGTGCGTTTTGCGAACTCGATATAGCGGGCATGCACGCTCTCGACCCGCTTGGCCCGGCCAAGAGACACGGACTTGGCCAGACGGGAAGACAGATCACTGTCGATCATCGCCTCGATCTCTCGCTCCAGATCGTCAGACAGCTTGTAGCCATCAGGCCCGAACAGCTTGATGCCGTTGTCCTCGAACGGATTGTGCGAGGCGGAAATCATCACTCCAAGATCGGCCCGCATGGAGCGGGTCAGCATGGCGACAGCAGGGGTCGGGATCGGACCAAGCTGCATCACATCCATGCCGACGGAGGTGAAACCAGCCTGGAGCGCCGCCTCGATCATGTAGCCTGACAGGCGCGTATCCTTGCCGATGACCACACGGTGGCGATGATCGCCACGGTTGAAGGCAAGGCCCGCAGCCTGCCCCACCTTCAAGGCCAGTTCAGGCGTGATGACCTTGTTGGCGCGGCCGCGGACTCCGTCCGTACCAAAATACTTGCGAGCCATTCATGCATCTCCTGTGCAGCGCATTGCCGACACGACGGCGCGTTTTACTGAACGCACCGAACCACTGTCATCTACAGGAAGAGCCTGCACGAGAGGTGTTCAAGAATTGTAAGCAACTGTTGCAAGGCGGGCTGAAATACAAACCTTGGGACAGAAACTTTAAGGCAAAAAATCACCCCGCTTCACATGGTGAAACGGGGTGACGTGAAACTTGCGGCAGTTTCAAACCTTTCAGCGGGAACGTCTAGCGCCTCAGGATTGTGGTTGTGGCTCCATGCCCGCATCAGGACTTGGCTTGCGCTTGCCGCGGCCGGCTGTCGGAACAGCAGAGCCACGTGTGGGCGGGCTGGGATCGACATCGCGAACCGGCGGATTGCCGTTCAGCAACTCCTTGATCTCGTCTCCTGACATCGTTTCATAGGTCAGGAGGCCCTGAGCCAGAGTCTCAAGATCATGAGCCTTTTCCTTCAGCAGGCGGCGCGCGTCTTCAAGGCCGGTCTCAACCAACCTTCGCACTTCGGCGTCGATGGTCTTTGCGGTTGCTTCTGACACACTCTGCTGACGCCCCATCGACATGCCCAGAAAAACCTCGTCCTGGTTTTCGCCATACGCAACCGTGCCAAGCTCGGGCGAGAAACCCCAGCGTGTCACCATCATCTTGGCAAGCCGCGTGGCCTGATCAATGTCGGACTGCGCGCCGGATGTGACCTTCTCCTTGCCGAATGTCATTTCCTCGGCAATGCGACCGCCCATGAGGATGGCAAGCCGTGATGTCATCTGCTCGAAGCTCATCGAGAGCTTGTCGCGCTCTGGAAGCTGCATCACCATGCCAAGTGCGCGTCCACGTGGAATGATCGTTGCCTTGTGGACAGGATCGGTCGCAGGCACGTTAAAGGCAACGATGGCGTGACCTGCCTCATGATAGGCCGTCAGGGCGCGCTCTTCATCGGTCATCACAAGCGTCTTGCGCTCGGCACCCATCATCACCTTGTCCTTGGCATCCTCGAACTCGGCCTGTGTCACGATGCGCTTGTTGCGGCGCGCAGCGAGAAGGGCCGCCTCGTTGACAAGGTTCATCAGATCGGCGCCCGAAAAGCCGGGTGTTCCACGCGCCAGAACCTTGAGATCGACATCAGGCCCGAGTGGCACCTTGCGCACATGCACGCGCAGGATCTTCTCACGGCCAACGACATCGGGGTTCGAGACCATGATCTGACGGTCGAACCGGCCCGGACGGAGCAAGGCAGGATCCAGCACATCGGGCCGGTTGGTGGCGGCGATGATGATGATGCCCTCATTGGGCTCGAAACCGTCCATCTCGACCAGAAGCTGGTTCAGCGTCTGCTCGCGTTCATCATTGCCGCCGCCAAGACCTGCACCGCGATGACGACCGACAGCATCGATTTCATCGATGAAGATGATGCAGGGGGCATTCTTCTTGCCCTGCTCGAACATGTCGCGCACGCGGCTGGCACCGACACCGACAAACATTTCCACAAAGTCAGAACCTGAAATCGTGAAGAACGGCACGTTGGCTTCACCGGCAACAGCCTTCGCCGTCAGCGTCTTGCCCGTACCGGGAGGGCCTACCAGAAGAACGCCGCGCGGAATACGACCGCCAAGGCGCTGGAACTTTTGCGGATCCTTCAGGAACTCAACGATTTCCTGCAAGTCTTCCTTGGCCTCATCGATCCCGGCCACATCGTCGAACGTGACACGCCCGGCAGCTTCGGTCAGCAGCTTCGCCTTGGACTTGCCAAAGCCCATGGCCCGGCCTGCGCCGCTCTGCATCTGCCGCGACAGGAAAATCCACGCCCCGATCAGGAGGGCAATCGGCAGCAGGTTGATGAGCAGCGTCATCAACCAGTTTGATTCATTTGTCTGGGGCCGCGCCGTGATCTGGACGCCCTTTTGCTGAAGCTTGGTCACAAGCCCCGGATCGAATGGCGCGAATGTCGAGAAGGTACGGCCATCCGTGTAGGTGCCGCTGATGTCCTGTCCGGCGATCGTCACCGTCGAGATGCGGCCCGATTCGGCATCGGTCAGCAACTGACTGTAGGCAATGTCAGAGCCGGACGTTCGCGAGCCAGGACTCTGGAACAACGTGACAAGCGCCAGGACAAGCAGGAAAATCACCAGCCAGACGGCAAAATTGCGAAAATTCGGGTTCATGACCGCATCCGTTCTGTCAGCACGGCGTCGCGGATGACGACGCGCCTGACGTTGACAATCTATTTAAGTCTCGCCCGGCACTTTGCCAAGGTCGCTGATGTGAACACGGTTGACGCGGCCCCTTGCGCGCACCCCTTCCACCTGCCCGGACAGGTGCCCTTGCCTGTCCAGTGTCACGACCTGACCGGCAAGACTACGGCGAAGCGCGCATCCTGCACGAACGCAGTCCAGAAGTGCCGTTGTCAGTCGTTCCAGCCTGTGCAGCCGCAACATCGGGGCGTCAGATGCCGCCAGATCCCTCAAAGCAGCCTGATGGACCGCATGTCCCACAACACGGACAGCGACCGCGAATGGCAGCGTGGCAAGCACTCCGGCATCAAGATGCCATGCGTCAGGCCCCGCCTCGAAGCCGGCGGCACGCAATGCGTCCTGCGACATCACGTGCAGGGCCTCATCCGCCTCCGCCATCCGCCGCGCCAGCGTGCCGAGCCGCGCGGCACTCAGCCCCTCACGCGCCAGCACCGGCATCACCCCGCGCCACCTGACACGCGCGAACAGCATGTTGCCATTCGACGGATCATCGACCCAGTCCCAACCGTGGTGGCGGCATGTCGCGATCATCTGCGATTTCGGCACCGACAGGAAAGGCCGGGCATGCGCCAGACCGTTGGTGACGCTGCGCGCCCGCATGCCGCCAAGACCCGTAACACCAGAGCCGCGCGCCATCCGCATCATCACCGTCTCGGCCTGGTCATCCAGCGTGTGTGCCGTGACCAGCATCGTTGCATCCACCGCGCCTGCATGGCCCGCCAGCAGCCTGTAGCGGGCCACGCGAGCCGCTTCCTGCAGCCCGCTGGCAGGCTTGGCACCTTGCCATCTCAGGACAGCGCAAGGCAGACCAAGACATGCGGCAGACGCAGCGACAAATGCCGCCTCCTCCGCCGAAGCTTGCCGCAGACCGTGATCGACCACAGCCACATGGGGTACAGCGTGGCCACGGCGCATGGCCCAGCCTGCGACCAGTCCCATCATGGCAACGGAATCCGCACCGCCGGACACCGCCAGAAGCAGCCTGTGTCCGGCAAGGTCAGCAAAAAGTGCATCGACCTGCTGCGTGCCCGGCGGCACATCATGCAAGGCGATGACCGCATCCATCAGCCGTCACAGCGGGCGCGGCGCTGTTCGCGCTCCACGCCCTGGCGCACATTGTTCGGGGCCTGCGGATATTTCACGGAGACCTGCGCATAGGTCGCGCAGGCCTGATCACGTGCACCGAGGGCATTCAGCGACATGCCGAGTTTCAGCATCGCATCAGGCGCAATGGCCGCACGGCCGTGATCGGTGGTGACCTTGAGATATTGCTCCGCTGCATCCTTGTGGCGGCTGCGCCGGAAATAGCTCTCACCAAGCCAGTACGTTGCGTTCGGCACCAGCCGGTCACGAGGATGTGACTGGAGAAACTGCCGGAACCCCTGCTCGGCATCCTCGTATTGCCGCGCCGTGATCGCGCCATAGGCTGCATCATAAGCGTCCTTCGGCGTTCCCGTGCCTGTCGCGACCGCGCTCTGGGGTCCGCGTACGGGTGCAGGCAAGCCCCCCTGCGGCAAGCGACCACCCGAGACATCGAGCGGCTGGCCTGAGCCAGGGCCACCATCATCGATGATGCCACCAAGCGTGCGCGGCGCTCCGGGCGCTGCCGGCTGTGCGGCAGGATCGAAGGCATCGTTGCGGCGCGGACGCACTGGCTGTGATGTGCCGGGCTGGCCGGGCGTGGTGGCAGAAGGTGCAGCAGGCCTCGCTCCGCCCCGCTCGCTCAGGCGGAACTCCACGTCTTCCTGAAAGCGCTTGAGCTGGTCGGTCAGCCTGCGATTCTCGAACTGCAGCGTCTCGATCTGGCCGGAAAGCTGTCTGATCTGGCTTTCCATGCGATTGACCCTGACGCTGGTGTCAGCTGCATCCTGCGCAAGAGCGGGCGTCGCCAGAGAAAACCCAGCAAACAGGCTGGCGACAACAAGCCATTTCATCATTGATCGCTGCATGTCCGACCTTTGCTGATCTCGATCACGTCATAGTTCCAAATTCTGGCCATATCATAACGCCTGTAACGACCAAAATGCGACAACCGGCGCGATCCTTGCGCCGGTTGCGATGAATACAACCCGAATGCAGAGACAATCAGACGCCGCCGCCAGCATCGAGCAGTGTCACGGCACGGCGGTTCTGCGACCAGCACGAGATGTCATTGCAGACTGATACCGGGCGCTCCTTGCCATAGGAAACGGTCCGCATGCGGTTGGCGGGGATGCCCTTCGAGGTCAGGTAGTCACGAACGCTCTGGGCACGGCGGGCACCCAGTGAGAAGTTATATTCGCGCGTGCCGCGCTCATCGGCGTGGCCTTCGATGGTGAAGGTGTAACGCGGATAGCGGCCCAGCCATTGCGACTGCTTGTCGAGTGTTGCGGTGGCTGTGGACGTGAGGTCGGTCGAGTCACTCTCGAAGAACACCCTGTCGCCCACATTCACCACAAAATCCTGCGTGCTGCCCGGCGTCGCTGCGCCTCCGGCCCCGAAGCCTGCCGCATTCGTGTCAGTGGTCGGGGTGCTGGCACAGGCCCCGAGTGCAAGGCCGCCCATAAGGACAGCGGCAAATTTCGCGGCGCGGGCGCTGGCTAACAAGGACATGATCATGACTGCAATCTCCAAAAGCGGACAAGTCGGGCGCGTCTGTTGTGCAAACGCAACATGGCCCATCAATGTCTGGTCATCCTAAACGAGACCTTGCCAAATCAAGTCAAAATGGCGGCATTGCGGCTTGTGGTTAATGAATGGTTTTGATGTTGACGCCTGCGGCGAACACAATTTCTGAATTCCGGGTTCTGCTTCGCTCACGCTTCTCAGCCCCGGAAACGCGCGTCATCACATTCGCTTTTCCGGGGCGCGTAGCAGCTTGCTGCGGAGTGAACCCGGAATCCAGGCTATGTGCTGCGCGAAACGCTCCAATCCCCTCAGCTTCGCGCTTCGGTGAGCAAGGGTGACCATGTCGGGTCCGACGCGAAAGCAGGTGTCGGCACAGGCTGTTCGACACGACCGGTGATGTCCACCATGTAGAGCTTGCCGCCGGACTGCCCGCCTGGATCACGGAAGAACATGATGTATTGCCCGTTCGGCGCGAAAGTCGGCGACTCGTTGTGAAAGCCTTCGGTGAGAAGGCGCTCCCCGGTGCCGTCCGGCCGCATGACGCCGATGGCGAACCCGCCACCCGTGCGCTTGGTGAAAGCGATCAGATCGCCTTTCGGCGACCAGGCCGGCTGCGAATACGATCCTTGCGCAAACGATACACGCTTTGCCGCGCCCCCGCCGGCACCCATCACATAAAGCTGCTGGGAGCCGCCCCGGTCGCTCTCGAACACGATCTGGGTGCCATCAGGCGAGTAGGAAGGCGATGTGTCGATGGCCGTGGTGTCAGTCAGCCGCGTGGTCGAGCGCGAACCCAGGTTCATCGCATAGAGATTGGAATTGCCACCCTGCTGCAGCGACAGCGCAATCGTCTGGCCATTGGGGGAGAAACGCGGGCTTGATGTCATGTCGGGGAAGTTGCCGACCATCTGCCGTGCCCCACTTTCGATGTTGATCACATGCACGCGCGGTTGTTCGCCCTGGCGCTGCGCCATGTAGGTCACATCCTGCGACACCGGCGAATAGCGCGGGGTTACGACAGCCACCTCGCCCGTGGTCAGAAAGCGCACACTCGCGCCGTCCTGATCCATGATGGCGAGACGCTTGCGGCGATTTTCCTTTGGCCCGGACTCGTCCACAAACACCACGCGCGTGTCGAAGAACCCGCCGACCCCCGTGACCTTGGTGTAAACGGCGTCTGAGATGATATGGGCCACGCGGCGCATGTTGTTGGGATCAGTGAAATACTGCTGGCCTGCAAGCTGCTGGCCGCTGGTCACATCCCAGAGCCGGAACTCCGAACGCAGCCGCGCCCCGTCGCGAACGACCCGCCCCACCACGAGCCCCTGAACACCGGTCGGCTTCCAGGCCTCGAAATTCGGGATGCCGTCGAAAGCAGGGGTTTTCTCGGCATGGCGCTCGCGGGGCAGCGGCGTGAAATAGCCCGAGCGCTTGAGATTGTTGGTGATGATGGCCGACACACGCGGGCCCATGTCACCTTCCCCGCCGAAATCCGCAATGGCGATCGGCATCGGTTGGAAAGTGCCCTTGCGCAGATCAATCACCAGCTGGGCCATGGCTGGAGACGGCACAAGGCTGGCTGCCGCCACGAGGGCCGCGCTCCCGGCCAGAAACTGCCGACGCGAAGGCCCGTGCGCCACATCCGGAAAAGGCAGCTCTGCAGACATCATCATGTGTGGACCTTGAAAACAGTCAGGTGTTTTGGAAAACAGTCAGGTGTCGTGTTGCTCAAAATATGGGTGCTCATAGCGCATCCCGCGCATCGAAATTGACGACAACATCGCGCCAGTCGCTGTAAAACGGTGCATATTGGGCCGGAATGGCAAGGCGGCAGCGGCGTGCCGTCGACAGCGCCGAGTCAGCCGCCACACGAAACAGCGGATCAGTTGACGCATTCACCACCGATGGCTGCCCTGCCAGCGAACCATCCTGGTTGAGCGCCAGCCGAACCGACGGCACGGGCGGACGCTGCGCACCCTGCAAGGCAACTGGCACGTTCCAGCAACGCTCCATCTGCTCCTTGATCAGCCCGATCAGTTGCGAGCGCATGTTCGGGTTCATGCGCTGGGCGCTGCCGGTCTGGGTGCCAAGCGAGGCCACCCGGTTCACCTCCCGCGCCGTGGAGCCGGACGACTGCGCCGGTTCCTTGGAGGCCAGCAGCTTTGAAATGTCATTCGGGTTGAAGCGGGCAGCCACCTGCGCATCGCGCCGGGCCTTGGCTTCGGCATCAGCCTTGGCCTTCGCGTCCGCTGCCAGCTTGGCTTTTGCAGCAGCATCTGCCTTGGCTTTCGCATCAGCCTCGGCCTGCTCCTTCGCCTCGGCAGCGGCCTCAGCCTTCGCATCCGCTTCGGCCTTTGCCTTGGCAGCCGCATCGGCGCGCGCCTTGGTGAGAGCTTGTGCCTCGGCGCGGGCCTTTGCCTGCGCTTCCGCCTCTGCGCGGGCCTTGGTGGCGGCGCGCTGGTCTTCGGCAGCACGTTCGCGCTGGGCCTGCAATTCTGCCTGCTCGCTCAGGGCTGCAAGCTGGTCACGCCGCAGTTCAGGCTTGGGCTCAGGCTTGGTCGCCTCGCGCGGCTTGGGATCAACCTTGGGCTCAACCTTTGGTTCGGCCTTTTCAGGCTCTGCCTTTGCAGGCTGCTTGACGGGCTGAGGGCGCTGAGGAGGTGATGGTGGCGCTGCCGCGACCTCGTCCCGCTCGGCGGTTTTCATGTCGGCAGGCCGGGTGGGCGGGGTGGGCGCATCGCGCTTGTTCTCGCCGGGGTCTTTCTGCTCGGCGATCTCGCTCTGGCGCTCGGCGCGCGGCTTTGGCGCATCCTGCACGGCCTTTGCCGTGCGCTCGCCACGTGTGACTTCGTTCAGCACAGATGGATCGACAACCTCGACGGCAATGGCTTCCTCGGCATCCTTGAAGGGCGGCGGGTTCGCGCCAAAAGCCACGAGGCCCGCGACGAGGACAGCCGCGTGCGCCATCGCCGAAATGGCAACCCCTGGCTCCTTCTTCGAGAACAACCCCGCGAAACGCAAAACCGTTACCTTTTCTGTTCGCCGTCCGTGACAAGGGCGATCTTCTTGAAGCCCGCAGCGGTGATGGTGCCCATGATCTGCGCCACACGGCCATAATCGACCTGCCTGTGACCACGCACGTAAATGCGCTCGTCAACCCCGGCCTTTGCCGCAGCTGTCAGACGCATCAGAAGCTCGCCCTCCGGCACCTCCTGATCCTGGACATAGATACGGCCCTTGTCATCAATGGCGATTGTCACGGGCTTTTGATCGATGTTGATCGGTTTGGCGGCCGTTTGCGGCAAATCGATCGGAACACCAACCGACAAAAGGGGTGCCGCAACCATGAAGATGATCAGCAACACCAGCATGACATCGATAAACGGCGTCATGTTGATTTCGTTCATCGGCGCGTGCTTGCGGCCACGGCCACGCCTGCGCCGTCCGCCATGCCCTGACCCCCCTGCCGCTGTTGCGCCTGCTGACATGCCCATGATGATCTGTCCTCAGGCTGCCAGTTCGCGCGCATCGCGCGGCACCATGCGTTCGTCGATCTGGCGCTGCAGGATCGCCGTGAACTCGTCGGCAAAGGTTTCGAGCCGCCCCGTGGCACGTGCTGCCTCAGCCTGCAGCTTGTTGTAGGCGATGACAGCGGGAATGGCCGCAAACAAGCCGATGGCCGTCGCCAGCAATGCTTCCGCAATCCCCGGCGCAACCACGGCAAGGGACGTGTTCTTCGACACGGCAATGGCCTGGAACGAGGTCATGATGCCCCAGACCGTGCCGAACAGGCCGATGAACGGCGATGACGAACCGATGGTCGCCAGGATGAGCAGCTTGGCTTCAAGCCGCTCGGCCTCACGCTGGATGGTGACATCCACCACCCGGTCGATGCGCTGGGCCAGGCTGGCGACGGAGCGCCCGCCGTTTTCGAATGAGCGCTTCCACTCGCGCATCGCTGCCACGAACACCGCGGCCATGTCATTGACGGGGCGGTTCGCAAGGCCCTTGTAAAGCTCGTCGAGCGACTGGCCTGACCAGAATGTCTCCTCGAACTTGTCCATGGTGGCCTGCGTGCGCCGGTACAGCAGCGTCTTGTCGACGATGATGGCCCAGCACCAGATGGAGGCCACGATCAGGCCCACCATCACCAGCTTCACGACCAGATGGGCGTGGATGAACATGGCCCACACGGACATGTCGATGGGAGTCTGGGCGATTTCGATGGGTGTCATCTGTTCATGTCCTTTGGCAATCTCAGGCGGAAGCCGCCCGAAACCGCGACCGGGTTTCATCATGCCGGGATTGTTCCGACCATTTCGCGCTCGATTCCGGCAAAAGAAGGGCGCAAAAGCTGGTCCGGAACATGGTTTTCCCGTGTTCTCAGCGAATTAAGCCCCAAATAGGGTTAATGTCCGGTTAGGAAGCACCATTTCGTGCGGTTTGCCGCCAGCTATCGCTGCCGTATCACTCAAACGTCATTGAGCTTGAGCCGCTTGCGCAAGCCTTCCGGAATCCGCCGTGCCCGCCCGCCGCCGACACAGGCCACCGTCACATCCGCCGTCACCAGAACCTCATTGCCGCGCAGCACACGCTGGCTGATCTCCAGCGAAGCCCCGCGCGCCAGCGTGGGAACGGTCTCGATGATCAATTCGTCATCCATCAAGGCAGGCTTCAGCCATTCGATGCCCATTCGCCTGACGGCAAAGGCCAGCGACACCTGCCCAGTGCCGTCGCTGCCAGTGCCGTCGCTGGCGAACAGATCGCCCTGCACGATGCCAAGCGAGCGGATCAACTCCGTCCGCCCGCGCTCCATGAACCGCAGGTAGGACGCGTGATAGACCACGCCGGAAAAATCGGTGTCTTCATAATAGACGCGGATGGGGAGGTGGTGAGGGGTCATGGGGAGTGAACCGCGATGTCGCAGCGCCTTGCCGCAGTGATCAGGCGCAAATCTCCGGTCCATAATGCGGACCGCGGATGCAGCCTGAGCGAAGCCAGGAGGTGCGCGTCAATGTATCCGATACCCGAGCCGCTCAATCCTGCGCCTTCGATCAAGGCTAGCACCTCCGCGTTGTCGGCTCGCATGAGCTTCGGCAATTGGTTTAGTTCGTCAATGACCTTAGCACGGGGATGTAAGGCTCCGAGCACCAATTCTCCGATCACAAAGTCATGTGCGAACACATGGCCATCTTCGAGCGCGCGCAACAACGCGTCGGTGCCATGCCGGAAATGCCTGACCCAAATGGATGTATCGACCAGGATCACGCCGGACGCCGACGAGGTGCCGCCGTCGCATTCGGATCGATGCCGCCCATCAGAGCGAGACGTCGTGCGGCCTCGCGCTGGATCAGGCGTGTCAACGCCTCACGCAGCAACGCCGACGTTTCCTGTATGCCCGTGTATTCCCGTGCCTTGGCGAGAAGTTCATCGTCGAGCGTGACGGTCGTGCGCATCTCGGCTCCTCTTTGCATCAATTCTAGCATCATTTGATGCGTATTTCAATGCATCACTTCCCCTCATCCCCAAACAGCCCGAACTGCGCCACGTCGCGCCGTGGCTCCGGCAGACCCAGATGCCGGAACGCCGCCACCGTGAGCAGCCGCCCGCGCGGGGTGCGCTGGAGGAAGCCCTGCTGCAGCAGGAACGGCTCGATGATGTCCTCGATGGCGTCGCGCGGCTCTGACAGGGCCGCCGCGATGGTCTCGATGCCGACCGGCCCGCCGCCGAACTTCTCGGCCACCATCATGAGGTAACGCCTGTCCATCAGGTCGAGCCCGATGGCGTCGACATCGAGCAGCCTGAGCGCCTTGTCCGCCACAGGCCGCGTGATCTGGTCTGCCCCATCCACGATGGCGAAATCGCGCACCCGGCGCAGCAGCCGTCCTGCAATACGGGGCGTGCCGCGCGAACGCTTTGCCAACTCGTTGGCACCGTCCGCCGTGATGCCGATGCCCATGACGCGTGCCCCGCGCGCCACGATGCGCTCAAGCTCCTCGACCGTGTAGAAATTGAGCCTGATCGGGATGCCGAAACGGTCACGCAAAGGCGTCGTCAGCAGGCCCGCGCGGGTGGTGGCACCAACAAGCGTGAACTTCGGCAGGTCGATCTTCACCGAGCGGGCAGCCGGGCCTTCGCCAATGATCAGGTCAAGCTGGTAATCCTCCATCGCCGGATAGAGGATTTCCTCGACCGCCGGGTTCAGCCGGTGGATCTCGTCGATGAACAGCACATCGCGCTCTTCCAGATTGGTGAGCTGCGCCGCCAGATCGCCAGCCTTGGCGATCACAGGGCCAGAGGTGGAGCGGAAATTGACGCCCATCTCGCGCGCCACGATCTGCGCCAGCGTGGTCTTGCCAAGACCGGGCGGGCCGACGAACAGCACATGGTCCAGCGCGTCGCCGCGGGTCTTGGCCGCCTGGATGAAGACCTTGAGGTTGTCCTGCGCCTGCTGCTGGCCGATGAACTCGCCAAGCTGGAGCGGACGGATCGACTGGTCGACATCGTCATCGCGCTTGGTGGAGGAAAGCAGGCCGGGACGGTGAGGCGTGTCTGTCATTCAGGCTGTTTGGCGCGATTTGGGGCCATGTGCAAGCAGGGCCGCTTACAGGTCGATTTCAAGCTCCAGCACATCGCGGCAGGGGATGCCGTGATGGCCGATCTGGTGCAGGCCGGGCTTGAAGGCGCGGTAAGCATCGGCCCCGCCGGCAAACAGCGTCATGAAACGCATGCCGTGCTTCTGGTAGAATTTCATGGCCTCGAAATTGTCATTGGTGGTGATCGCGCGCAGCTTCCTCAGCTTCATCTCGCGTGCCTCAGCGATCACAGCCTCCAACAGGGCCGAGCCGATACCGCGCCGTGTATTCGTCACGATGATCGCACCAAGCAGCGCCACGGCACCGTTCATGCGGTAATAGGCGACGCCGCAGATTTCGCCTTCGATTGAGCGGGCGGCAAGAAGCTGCATTTCGGCGGTCTTGTGTGCGCGGCCGGCAATGACGATGGCGTCATCACCCCACTGGCTCACGATGAGGTCGCGCGCCGTGTCATAGTCTGCATAGGGTCCGACCAAAAAGGTCTTTTCCGCAAAAGCGGTCATCTGGCCAATTCCTTCAGTCCTTGCCGGATCAACTGTCCGGTTTCCGCGCCGTCTCCCAGCGCTTTCATGGCCGCGGCAATGGCGGATTGCGCCTGTGCTTGCGGATAACCGAGATTGGTCAGCGCCGAGATCGCATCGCTGACCGGGCGCGGCAAGGCTTTCGCCTCCATCGCACCCGAGAGTTGCACCAGCGCAGGATCGACCATCCCGAACGCAGGCGCCTTGTCCTTCAGTTCGACACAGATGCGAAGGGCCAGCTTTGGTCCGACGCCGGGGGCTCGCGCCACCTGTGCCTTGTCGCCGGTCGCGATGGCTGTCGCCAGCGTCCCCGGATCGAGCGTGGACTGGATGGCCAGCGCCACTTTCGCCCCGACACCCTGCACGCTTTGCAGCAGCCGAAACCAGTTCATCTCCGCATCGGACCTGAATCCGAACAACCGGATGGCATCCTCGCGGACCTGGGTTTCGATCCACAGCGCAGCAGCTTCTCCCACCGGGGGCAGGGCCTGCAATGTCCTGGATGAGCAAAACACCACGTACCCGACGCCCTGGACGTCGATGATCACGAAATCATCGCCATACACGTCGATGACGCCCTTGAGCCTGCCGATCATGAATCTATCCAAACAGATTTGTATGATGTTGGGGAGTTAGCAGATGTCAGGTTACCGTAAGACACGCTCCAGAAGTGCACGTGATGACCGGTGTTGCGCATGCGTGATCGCGATTGCAAGGGCATCTGCAGCATCTTCTGTCTTTGCATCAGATTTGGGCAGCAGAATCTTGACCATGACACCAATCTGTTTCTTGTCGGCATGGCCTGACCCGACCACGGTTTTCTTGACGAGATTGGCCGCATACTCACTGACGCCGAGGCCAGACAGCGCCGGCACAAGCAATGCCACGCCGCGCGCCTGTCCCAGCTTCAGGGTTGCCTGGGCGTCCTTGCTGACAAACGTTTCCTCGACAGCGGCCTCGTCGGGCACATGTTCGCTGATGATCCTGACAAGGTCATCGTGGATATGCCGAAGCCGTTCGGCGGTCGAAAGCGAACTGTCAGTGATCACAGAACCGCAGGCGACGAAACTCAGCCGCGTGCCATCCTGAATGATGATGCCCCAGCCTGTCTTGCGAAGGCCCGGATCAATGCCAAGGATACGAATCGCGTTGCTCATGGGCTTTAGCCTACACCAGCAGCACATCTCCCGCCCGCTTGCGCTTGGCTCGGTTGGCTGACATGCACTTGAAATGACTGAGATCAGCCAGATCATGACGATTTTGACCCCCGATGCTGCCATGGTCGTGCTTGGCTTGGCTGCACTGATGGGCGGGCTGGTGCGCGGCTTCACACGGTTCGGATTTGCCATGATCTTCATGCCCATTGCCGGGCTGGTGGTGCCGCTGCCCGTGGCTTCGGCCCTGATCTGGGCCATCGACGCGCCTTTTGCCTTGCCGCTGGCAGCCCGCTCGGTGCGCAAGGCCCAATGGCGCGAGATCGTGCCGCTCCTGATCGGCGCGGCGCTTTTGCTGCCCGTGGGCGTCTGGCTGCTGACCACATTGCCGCAACTGACGATGCGATGGCTGATTGCGGCACTGATCCTCGCTGCCGTGATCGCGATGGCGACAGGCTGGCGCTGGAAAGGGCGTCCCGGCATCCCGCTCTCGCTCGGTGTCGGCGGACTTTCGGGCCTTGCTTCAGGCCTTGCCCAGCTTGGCGGCATGCCGCTGGCAATCTTCTGGCTCAGCGGGCAGCAGAAATCCGCCGAGCAGATGCGGCACGATCTGGCCACCTACTTCGCCTGCGCCACGACCCTTTCCGGGCTGGTCCTATGGTGGAATGGCATCCTGACCATGAGCGCCATCATCATGGCGCTGCCGTTGCTCGTGCCCTATGGCCTTGGCATCCTCATTGGCAGCCGGTTCTATCATCTGGCCAGCGAGCAGACATTCCGCCGCATCGCCTATGGCGTGATCATGCTGGCAGCGCTCATCAGCCTGCCGTTGTGGGATGCCATGCTCAGGCGAGGCTGATCACGAGGTCAGATCACACGAGCAAATCACATGGTCAGCCTGGCCATCACCTCGTCCGAGACCTCGAAGTTCGAGAAGATGTTCTGCACATCGTCATCATTCTCCATGATGTCGAGCAGTTTCAGGATCGACTGAGCCTTCTCCTCATCAAGCATCACAGTGTTCTGCGGCTTCCAGACCGACTTGGCGGATGATGGCGCACCAAGCGATGCCTCCAGGGCTTTCGACACATCCGACAGATCAGGAAACGCGCAGGTGATGACATGGCCGTTCTCGTCCGAGACAACATCGTCCGCGCCGGCCTCGATGGCTGCTTCAAGCACGTCGTCGGCATTGCCGGCGGATGCAGGGTAGGCAATCTCGCCCACGCGGCCAAACATGAAGGTGGCAGAGCCGGTCGCGCCCAGTTCCCCGCCGGCCTTGGTGAAATAGGACCGGACATTGGAGCCTGTCCGGTTGCGGTTGTCCGTCAACGCCTCGACGATCAGCATGACGCCGCCCGGCCCGCGGCCTTCGTAGCGCACCTCGTCATAGGTCTCGCCATCCCCGCCGGCAGCCTTCTTGATGGCACGTTCGATGTTGTCCTTGGGCATGTTCTCGGCACGCGCTGCGATCACCGCCATGCGCAGGCGCGGATTCATCGCCGGGTCCGGCATGCCCATCTTGGCCGCCACGGTGATTTCACGCGCCAGCTTGCCGAACAGCTTGGAGCGCACGGCATCCTGCTTGCCCTTGCGATGCATGATGTTCTTGAACTGTGAATGCCCGGCCATGGAGCGCCTCCTGTGAAAATCGGGCGACGGTGCAAGCCAATCACCCGGCTTCCCAATCCTGTGATCCCACCGCCGTATAAGCAAAGCCGGACAGGTTGAGAAGCGGTCATGACCCGGCTCATAGCCCGATCATGCGCACCAGCGCAAACCAGCCCGCATAGGCAAGCCCGCCCACCAGGATCGTGGTGTAGGTCAGACCGGCCATGCCGATGATGGCTCCCAGAGCAAGATAGACGCCGTCCTCCTCGGTCACAGCCAGCGAAATCAGGATGACCGCGATGGCAGGCGGGAAATTGGTGCCCGGCAACGGAATGATGATCGAAATGGCGCAGAGCGCCGCAAAGACACCGATGACCCGGTCCATCGTGCGTGAAAACAGGAAAGTCCAGCGCGGCTTCAGGATGGCCTCAACCTTGCGCAGGCGGGGCTCCACGGCATTCACCATCTTCACCAGCGTGGTGCGCTGGATGGATTTGGCCTCGATGGAACGTGGCAACCAGGGCTTTGGCCGCCCCAGCGCCATCTGCAATGTGATGAACAGGAGCGGTATGCCGAACAACGAGCCAAGACCGGGAGTCGGGATCAGGTTCGGCAGGCAAAACAGGATCATCAGCAGGCCGAAGGCGCGCTCGCCGAACGCATCCATCATCTGCCCGATGCTGACATGCTCCCCTGCGCTCTGGTCCGCCACGGACCTCAGGATGTCGCTGGCGCGGGCATGCTCATGCTGAGGGTCTTTGTGGAGAACCGGCGCATCCCCGACCATGCTCAACTCTCCCAGAAGGTCGGCCGTTGTTCGGTCAGGTGAGGGCCGATGCGGACGGGCGCGACATGCAGCGCCAGCCCGGTCCGATCATCGATCTCCACCGCGACGCCGCACAATGTGCCCTGCCCGCCCGCAGGTTCCCAGCGCTGAAGCGGCGTTTTCTGGATCATCCGGCGGATCGGCTCGTGCCGGTCAAACCCGATCACCGACTGATAGTCCCCGCACATGCCCGCATCGGTCTGGAAGGCCGTTCCGCCCGGCAGGATACGCGTGTCGGCTGTCGGCACATGGGTGTGGGTGCCGACGGTCAGCGAAACGCGCCCGTCGAAATTCCAGCCGAACGCCTGCTTCTCGCTGGTTGCCTCGGCATGAATGTCGATCACGATGGCGTCCACCACCTCGCGGAGCGGAGCCTGGGTGATGGCCTCCTCGACGGCACGGAAGGGATCATCAAGCGGTTCCATCTCGACCCGCCCCATGACGTTGACAACCAGCACGCGTTGGCCTTTCGCCGTCTCGATCATCGTGGAGCCGCGCCCCGGCGTTCCGGGCGGATAATTTGCAGGCCGCACCAGACGCGGCTGTCGCTCGATGAACACCAGCGCATCACGCTGATCCCAGGCATGGTTGCCGAGAGTGATGGCATCAGCTCCGGCATCGAGGATTTCATGGCAGATCGCCTCGGTGATGCCAAAACCGGCGGCTGAGTTTTCACCGTTCACCACGACACAATCCAGCGCCCAGCGCGCCCTCAGCCCCGGCAGCTTTTCGACAAGAGCAACACGACCCGGACGGCCAACGACGTCACCTAAGAATAACAGACGCATGATGAACAGGCTCGACGGCACTTGAGGAAAGGACGCTGACTTGTGCCGGAAAGCAGCAAAAGGTCAACGCGTCATGGGCGGCCTCATGGCGTGAGCACGCCATTCTCCGTGACGATGGCATCAAGCACCTGGTCATGTGCCTCCACTGGCACAGCCTCGACCCGCTGCGCATCATAGGCGATGCCAATGGTGCGGAGCTGGCCGCGCTGCTTCAGCGCCGCAATGGCGCGGTCATAATGTCCCTTGCCATAGCCCAGCCTGCGGCGTCCTGCATCAAAGGCCAGCAGCGGCACGATCAGCACCGCAGGCTGCACCATGGCTGCATTGTCCAGCGGCACCAGCGTGCCGAAACCGCCGGGCACGAGCGGCTCCCATGCAGCCCAGCTGCGGAACATGATCTCGCGGCCCTTCCCGTCGGCACGCAGCACCATCGCGGGCAGCGCCGTTGCCAGGCCGCGCTCTTTCAACCCGACCATGACCGGGCGCGGATCAGCCTCCGAGCGCATCGGCCAGTAGGCGGCGACAACCCCCGTCACCCCATCGAGCCATCCGGATGCCAGCAGATTGTCGGTGATGGCCTGATCCCATTCCAGCCGGTCATCGATCTCGAGCCCATCTCGCCGCGCCATGGCGGCGGCACGCACGATGGCCTTTGAAGAAGGGTCGGTCATGGGCACGGCCTGCAGCGGAAGGGCGGTTGCGGAGCCACCATGGCCGTTGGGTATTCGATCCCGGGACACCTACAATGTAGGTGGGCGCCGTTTGTCCTGGTCCACGGACCAGGTCAGAGACAGCTCCCGGACGGATCAATAAGGGCCCGGGGATACATTTCCCTGACGAACCGGGCAGCCCCGCGCCATAGTATGTAGAGTGTGTGGCAACTGCTGTGAAGGGGAATGACTTTAATTAAGTATCCGCTGAAAAAACGATGTGTCCGATTTTCACTGTAAGCATAAAGGAGTTTTATCATGCAAGATCACAGTACAATTCCTGTTACGATAAATGACGATTTGATAAAAAAACTGAATTGTAAAACTAGGCGCGTTTTTTCCACTGAACAAAAAATGCGGATGCTGCTTGAAGGAATTGACGATCCATCGAGCATACCAATTGTGTGTAAAGCCGAGAACTTGACGTTAAAGCAATATAATAATTGGCTTTATAGGTTTGAAACTATTGGTCAACAAAAATATACAAAAAAGAAAACGCGTGACGCTCGAGTTGTCAAATTTCAAAAATTACGGACAAAGATATACTGTTTAGAAAATAAAATAACCAACTTACAGATACTAAACGAGTTGCTAAAATTGAAACATCAACGAGCGTGGGGTGAAAAGCGGCATACCTATACTGCGGAAGAAAAATTCGAGATCATACAAATTGTTGGACAATCCGCAGTCCGAGCAACCCTAACTCTAAAAACCCTTGGAATATTACATTGTACTTATCTAAATTGGATCAAAAAGTTTAATGTTGGTGGTCTTGAGGCACTAAGACATAGAAATCTTGGTACGTCAGTAAGATGGAATTGTGTGCCTGACAATATTTGCAAGCAAATTATTAAAATGGCAATTGGCGAACCAAATTTAGGTGCGCGTCTTATTGCTCTCCGTTTTATAGATGAGCATGAATACTTTATCTCACAGGCTTTTGTGTATCGTTTGATGAAGAAACATGGCTTGATAAAAGTCGCGAAAAATATACCAACCTCAGCATCTGCTGAATTCAAGTATAAACCAAACTCTGTCAACGAACTTTGGCAGACAGATTTCACAACATTCAGAATTAAAGGTTTTGGACATTATTATTTATCAACGATCCTTGACGATTTTTCGAGATACATAATTGCTTGGAAATTTTGCAAGAAAATCTCTACAGAGAACGCCATAGAAACCTTAGAGTTGGCGTTACGCGCCACAAATATGAATGGTGATACGGTTGCGGCATCACCTAAATTACTGAGCGATAATGGCGGACCTTACCAATCGCGCGAATTCGCAAAGTACCTGTCGAAAAATGGCATAACTCACACTCACGGAAGACCCTACCACCCCCAGACACAGGGCAAGATCGAACGCTGGCATCGAACACTAAAAACTGATGTTAATTGCAGTACATGCGTTAATCCAGATGAATTGAAAGTTAGAATCAATGATTTTATCGTAAGATATAACAGTGAATATAAGCATATGAGTCTCAATAACATTACACCACTAGACGTTTATACTGAAAAAAGTCAATTAATAGTTGAAAAAAGAAATCAAACTAAAGCCAAAACAACACAGATGCGGCGGTTAAATACAAAAAAATTACGAGATATTAACAAAAACACTCCCCTTTAGACGAACAATTTCTAATCGGCACTTGCATGACTAAATAATTACTAAAAAGTTATAATAAATGAAAGTAAATAAAAACCCAAAATGCGCAACAAAAGGCAAAAATTGATAAAATTACTGCTGTTCTTTCGAAGTTAAAAACAGGTCTGTTGTAGTTCGATATGTAATACAAAATATTTTCAACAGTCTTTTGATCAGGAATTTTTCCATACTGCAAATCCGAAACAAGCATCGGGTTATCTGCGACTAAACGCCCGAACTCTGCAGGTCGTATTTTGCTAGTAAGCAAAAATTCCTCGATATACTTGATCAGTTCAAACTGTAACATATCGCGCAATCCTAATGATAATTTCAAGCATCTAAGGCATTTATCTAAATATAACGTCAGGTCTTGCCCTCAGCAAGCCTGTCCGCGTCAGACCCGACGCCCAACGCCCGGAGGGCGTGGACGCGGGCACCGCCCGGCTGGTGGGCACATCCACCGCGTCGATCACACACGCCGTCATGTCTTTGCTGGATGACAGCGACGCCTATTTGGCCATGGCCAAGGCACACAACCCTTTTGGTGACGGCACCAGCTGCAAGCAAATCCTTGATATCTTGATGGATCAGAAATGTCTCGTTTGACACACTATTGCTGCGTGATCGGCCTTGGCTACATCGGTCTGCCAACGGCAGCGCTGGTTTCCTCCCGCGACATTCCCGTGCTGGGTGTCGATGTCAATTCATCCGTTGTCGACAACATCAACGCCGGTGAAACCCACATCGTCGAGCCTGATCTCGATGGCCTGGTGCAACGCTCCGTGCGCCTGGGCCTGCTCAGGGCCAGCCTTGAGGCGGAACCGGCCAAGGTTTTCCTCATTGCCGTGCCCACACCCATCGATGAGGAAAAACGGCCGGATCTCACGGCGGTCCATGCCGCTGCGGACAGCATCATCAATGTGCTCAAGCCCGGCGACCTGATCATCCTGGAATCGACATCACCGGTCGGCACGACAGACGGCCTTGCTGCGCGGCTGAGAGCCAGACGCCCGGATCTCGCCATCGCCGAAGGCGCTGAGAACGACGACATGGTCAGCGTCGCCTACTGCCCTGAGCGGGTCTTGCCGGGCCGCATCATGCAGGAACTGGTGGCCAATGACCGATGCGTCGGCGGCATCACGCCGCTTTGCACCCAGCGCGCGCTGGCGTTCTACAACCAGTTCGTGAACGGCACCTGCATCGCCACGACCGCCCGCGTGGCGGAACTGGTGAAACTCTCCGAAAATGCCTTCCGCGATCTCAACATCGCGTTTGCAAACACCTTGTCGATGGTGAGCGACCGCCACGACATCAGCGTGTGGGAGGTGATCGAACTGGCCAACCGCCACCCGAGGGTGAACATCCTGAAACCTGGACCGGGCGTGGGCGGCCACTGCATTGCGGTAGACCCATGGTTCATCGTTCACGCAGCGCCGGAAGAGGCCGGCCTGATCCGGATGGGCCGGGAGGTGAACGACGCCAAGCCGCATTACGTCCTCGACAAGGTGCGGCGCGCTCTGGAAACACTGCCTTCGGCCACGAAAATCGCCTGCCTCGGGCTGGCTTTCAAGGCTGACATCGACGATCTGAGGGAAAGCCCGGCACTCGGGATTTCGCACCTGCTCGCCAGCGAGTATGGCAGCCGCGTGTTGGTCGTCGAGCCTAACGTTCGGAGCCTGCCATCCGGTCTGGCGGCAGACGGAGCACAACTCGTGACCCTTGATGAAGCGCTTGAGCAGAGCGGACTTCTGCTGGTCCTTGTCGACCACCGCCAGTTCAAGGCGGTCGCCCGCTCACGGTATTCAACAAAGACCGTAATCGACACCAGAGGCATCTGGCAGAGCTGAGATGTCTCGTTCTGAGGGAAGAAAGTGGCGGAGAGGGAGGCAGCCAAAATACGGTCTGCCGTGTTCCGTATGATTCCAGATAAACCGCGTTAGAGCATTGAAATATTGTGATGAATCGTCCACATAGTTCTTGACCGTTCTATCTCCATCCGGCAAATTCTGTGGGTAGAGAATGGGTAGGATTGCCGGGGATGCCAAAGCGGAAGCCAACTGCGCTGGAAGTGGATGCCTTTGCCACGCGAGGGCGCTTGCTGGTTTCCGAGGGGCTTTACGTTCAAGTCAGCAAGTGGGGAACGAAGTCATGGGAATTCCGCTTCCGCCTTCGCGGCAAGACCCGAAGCATGGGGCTTGGTTCCTTTGATAGCTTGAAGCTGAAGGCCGCGCGCGATTTAGCCGAAGGGCTTCGCCTCAAGGTCA
>JANMIB010000264.1:0-2337 GCA_031375605.1 Allobosea sp.
CATGACAACCGCACTTTCCAGCCCTGTTTCCCATCGCGCGGCGATGCCGGTGCTGATTGCACTGAGTGCGACACACCTGCTCAACGACATGATCCAGTCGCTGATCCCGGCGATCTATCCGATCATCAAGGACATCTACAAACTCGACTTTGGCCAGATCGGGCTGATCACGTTGACGTTTCAGGTCACGGCTTCGCTGTTCCAGCCAATCGTCGGCCATTACACAGACCGCAACCCCATGCCCTATTCCATGGTGGCAGGGATGAGTTTCACGCTTTTCGGGCTGATCGGGCTGGCCCTCGCGGGCAGTTACACGATGCTGCTTTTAGCTGCCGCCTGCGTGGGCCTCGGATCGTCGATCTTCCACCCGGAGGCCACGCGCATGGCGCGCAATGCGTCGGGCGGTCGGCAAGGGCTGGCACAGGGCATTTTCCAGGTCGGCGGGCAGGCAGGCGGCGCTCTTGGGCCGCTGCTTGCAGCGTTCATCATCGTGCCGCGCGGTCAGACCAGCCTCGCCTGGTTCTCTGCCGCTGCGCTCCTGGCCATGGTGCTGATGGTCTGGACTGCGGGCCGCTATGCCGAGGTGCGCAAGGCGCAGGCGGCGAAAGCGGTTTCTGGCGGCTTTCAGCCTGCAAGGCCACCCTTGCCCAAGGCACAGGTGATCGGCGCGATGACGATCCTGATCATCCTGCTGTTTTCGAAGAATGCCTACAATGCCAGCTTCTCGTCGTTCTACACCTTCTATCTGATGGGCCGGTTCGGTGTCTCGGTTCAGAACTCGCAGCTCATGCTGTTCCTGTTCCTCGTCTCCGCGGCCATCGGCGCGCTGGCAGGCGGCATGATCGGCGACAGGATCGGGCGCAGCCGCGTGATCTGGTTCTCCATCCTGGGTGCGCTGCCGTTCGCGCTGGTGCTGCCTTATGCCGACCTGTTCTGGACAGGTGTTCTGACAGTGTTGATCAACCTGATCATGGCCAGCGCCTTCGCCAGCATCCTGATCTATGCGATTGAACTCGTGCCGCACCGTGTCGGCATGATCGGCGGGCTGTTCTATGGTTTGTCGTTCGGACTGGGCGGCATTGCGGCCGCCATTCTCGGAGAAGTCGCAGACCGGACTTCGATCAACACCGTTTATCAGATCTGCTCGTTCCTGCCGGCCATGGGCCTGCTCGCATGGTTCCTGCCAAAGTCGGGCACAGCGGCACCGGCGAGGTAACGCCGCGCAGACGAACTCGCCAGTTGCATCCCGCCTGCAATCGCACCAATTAGAGGTGGCGGCGCGGCGTTGCGCCTGGCCGGAGCCGTCCTTGTCTCATGCGTGATCCTTATTCAGTTCTGGGCGTGCCAAAATCCGCCAGCGAAGCGGACATCAAGAAGGCATTCCGCCGCCTTGCCAAGCTGCACCATCCTGACCGCAACGCCAACGATCCCGGTGCCAAGGAACGCTTTGGCGAGTTGAACAGCGCCTATGAGATCGTGGGCGATGCGGGCAAGCGCGCGCAGTTTGATCGCGGCGAGATCGGCGCGGATGGCAAGCCGAAGTTCCAGGGCTTTGAAGGCTTCGGCGGCGGGCGGGGACGTGGCGGCTTCGAGCAGGGCGGCGACCCGTTTGGCGGACGCGGCGGCTTCAATCCGTCCGATGTGTTCGGCGAGATGTTTGGCGACGCCATGCGCAGGGGTGGCGGCGCAGGTGGTCGGGCTGCGCATCCCAAGGGACAAGACATCGAAGCGCAGATCATCGTGAGCCTGGCTGACATCGCGAATGGCGCGACCAAGCGCATGAAGCTGCCCACGGGCCGTGAGGTCGAGGTCGGCATGCCCAAAAGCGTGGTCGACGGCAAGGTCATCCGGCTCAAGGGGCTTGGCCATCCCAGTCCTTTCGCTGGCGAAGCGGGCGATGTGCTCCTGACCATCAAGATTGCGGTCGATCCGCGCTTCACGGTCGAGGGCCGCGACTTGCGCACACGCATCAACGTTACGCTGATCGATGCGGTGCTGGGCGGGCAGGTCAGGGTGCCCACCTTGCAAGGCGACGTGGACATGCGCCTGCCGCCCATGACCAGTTCGGGCAAGGCTTTCCGCCTGCGCGGCAAGGGCCTGCCGGGAGATGCAGGCCAGCCGGACGGCGATCTTTATGCCACCACCGAAATTGTCCTGCCTGACAGCGATGACGAACTCACGGCCCTGATGCAAAAGCGCAAGGTCTGAGGGCAAGGATCGCCGCCAGGCTCCACCCATGCCCCCTCCGCACTGGCGGGTTTGTCTTGTTGCCAAGTCTGACCATGGGCCACGTCTGACCATGGGCCAATTCTGACCATGGACCAAGTCTGGCCTTGG
>JANMIB010000275.1:0-2444 GCA_031375605.1 Allobosea sp.
GGAACTGGTTTTCAATCTCGAAGACCTGAAGCGCTTTCCGCGCGTCAATAGGGTGCACTTTCTGGAATGTGCCGCCAACTCCGGCATGGAATGGCGCGGCTCGCAGCTCAATGGCTGCCAGTTCACGCACGGCATGGTGCACAACGTGATGTATACTGGCGTCAGGCTCAAGCACCTGCTCGATGAGGCCGGCGTCAGGACCAACGCCAGATGGGTGATGGCGGAAGGCGCGGATTCCTCCGCCATGAACCGCTCGATCCCGATGGAAAAGGCGCTGGACGACTGCATCGTCGCCTGGCGCATGAATGGCGAGATGCTGCGGCCCGAGCAGGGTTATCCCGCGCGCCTGGTCGTGCCCGGCTGGGAAGGCAACATGTGGGTCAAATGGCTGCGCCGCCTCAAGGTGACGGACATGGCGCACCTCGCCCGCGAGGAAACCTCGAAATACACCGACCTGATGGCCGATGGCCGCTCGCGCCGCTTCACCTTCATCATGGATTGCAAAAGCGTCGTGACAAACCCCTCGCCGCAGGCCCCCATGCTGGCGCGCGGCCAGAACGTGATTTCGGGGCTGGCCTGGTCGGGTCGCGGCACCATCACCCGTGTGGACGTGACACTCGATGGCGGGCGCAACTGGCAGGAGGCGAGGCTTGACGGGCCGGTGCTCAACCAATCGCTGACGCGGTTTTACGTCGATTCCAACTGGGATGGCCGCGAGATGATGATCCAATCCCGCGCCCATGATTCCACCGGCTATGTGCAGCCCACCAAGGATGAACTGCGCAAGGTGCGCGGCGTCAACAACATCTACCACAACAACGGCATCCAGACCTGGCTGGTCCGGCCCAATGGCGAGACGGAAAATGTCGAGATCGCTTAAGATCGCCCTTGGCGGAGTGGTGCTCGCAGGCGTTGGCGGCTATGCGCTCGGCCTGCGTGATGCACCTGTGCCCGCAACCGCGCCTTTGCCCGTGGTTGCCGCATCTCCGGTGCAGCCAGCCCCGCCCGTCATCGCACCTGTGATTGCGCCCGTCATACCGCCTCCTGCCACTGTGCCTGCCACCCTGTCTGGCCGCTTCCAGCTTGGACGCACCGCCATGCCTGAAGAGGTCGGTGCCTGGAACATCGATGTGTTGCCGGACGGGCGCGGCCTTCCTGTCGGCAAGGGCAATGCCAAGGATGGCGAGGCGCTCTACATCACCTATTGTGCCGCCTGCCACGGCGAGTTCGGCGAAGGCAAAGGCCGCTGGCCAGTGCTGGCGGGCGGCCTTGGTTCGCTGAAGAACGACCGGCCCGAGAAAACTGTCGGCTCGTTCTGGCCCGCCACCTCGACGCTGTTCGACTACATCAACCGCGCCATGCCCTATGGCAACGCGCAGTCGCTGAAGCCGGACGAGGTCTATGCCATTTCAGCTTACATCCTGCACATGAACGATGTGATCAAGGATCCGGAAAAAGAGCTGAACGAAACCAATTTCGCGGCTGTTCCCCTGCCCAATGCTGGCGGCTTTTATGACGATGACCGCGAGGTGGCCGAAAAGCATTTCTGGAACCGCGATGTCTGCATGAAGGATTGCGCAAAGGAGCCTGCACGGGTCACGGGCCGGGCCTCCGTGCTGGACGTGACGCCGGACAGCGCCTCGCGGCCAAGTGTGGAATGAGCATGCCGCGCATCATGGTCATGGCAGCTCTGGCGTCCTTCATTTTTGTGTCCTGCGCCATGTCTGTTGCCATCTTTCCTGCGTTTGCAGCGGGCGGGGACAAGGCTTTCGGTGAGTATCTGTCTGGTGAATGTGTCACCTGCCATCTGCCATCCGGCAGGCAGGTCGGCACCATACCCGCCATTGTGGGCTGGCCCGAAGACAGCTTCGTCGCCATCATGCAGTCCTATGCGAAGAAGGAACGCGACAACCAGGTGATGCAGACCGTCGCCGCCAAGTTCAAGGATGATGAGCTTGCCGCGCTGGCGGCGTACTTTGGAGGCTTGAAGCCAAAGTGAGGCTGGTGTCATCCCCGGCGGTCCGCAGGACCGGGAAGGGGATCCATCGCCAGCCACAGATGTGGATCCCCTTCCCTCGCTGCGCTCGCCGGGGATGACACCGTCGATCATTCCCGTCCTTCTTGAATTCTGCATCAGTTCCGTCACACTCATCCGACCCAACAGGCGCATCAGACGCCTGCCACAATCCGGAGGAACACCATGGCCACATCATTCCACATGAACCGCCGCGCCGTGCTCACCGGCTTTGGTGCCAGCGCCGGTGTGTTCGCGCTCGGCAGCCCGGCCGTCATCGGGCAGGCCAGGCCAAAGGTGGTCGTTGTCGGCGGTGGGGCAGGGGGCGGAACGGCGGCGCGCTACATCGCAAAGGATGCTGCCGGTGCGCTGGACGTGACACTTGTGGAGCCAAGCCGCCAGTTTGTCACCTGCTGGCATTCCAACCTGG
>JANMIB010000313.1:0-1793 GCA_031375605.1 Allobosea sp.
TGTCCTTTGAGGTTCAGACTGCCCATTTCGCTGGTTTGGAACGGCTTGATGACGCGGCGCTACTGGCCGCAATTGAAGGCAGGTTTGATGTCCTTGTGACACTCGACAAGGGTTTGCTGCTTCAACAGAAGATTGCCGGACGAGCGTTTGGCGTGGTTGTCATGCGCGTGCCTGTCCAGACTCCAGGTATTATGATGACCTCGTCTTCCGCTCTGATCGGGGCAATTAATCTGGTCGTTGCTGGCCAGGCAAGGGTTGTGATGCAAACACCAGGAATGCCGGACAACTGGACACATACCTCCGATCTGGCGTAATTCGCGGCATGCACACCCCCTCGCCCTGGCGCTTCAGCGTCGCTCCCATGATGGACTGGACGGATCGGCATTGCCGCGCCTTTCACAGGGTCTTGTCGCGCCATGCGTTGCTTTACACCGAGATGGTGACGGCGAATGCCGTCATTCATGGCGACAGGGCGCGGCTCATCGGCTGGAACAAGGCTGCCGAGGGCAAGGTCGCGCTGCAACTTGGCGGCAATGATCCGGCGAAGCTGGCCGAGGCCGCGCGCATCGGCGAAGACTTTGGCTATGACGAGATCAATCTGAATTGCGGGTGCCCGTCAGACCGCGTGCAGGGCGGCGCGTTCGGGGCCTGCCTGATGCAGACGCCGGATGTTGTGGGTGATTGCGTTGCGGCGATGAAGGCTGCGGTGAACATTCCCGTCACGGTCAAATGCCGCCTTGGCGTCAATGATCAGGACATTGAAGAAGCGCTTGATGCCTTGTGCCTGGCTGTGCGCCAGGCAGGCGTCGATGCGCTGATCGTCCATGCCCGCAAGGCCTGGCTGCAGGGTCTGTCTCCCAAGCAGAACCGGGATGTTCCGCCGCTCGACCATGCCCGCGTCCATCGCCTGAAGCTGTCGAACCCCGACCTGCCGATTGCCATCAATGGGGGCATCACGTCACCCGCAAGCTGGGCCTGGCATGTGCAACATTGCGATGGCGTGATGATCGGGCGCGAGGCTTACCAGAACCCGGATGTGCTTTTGCGGGTTGACCCTCTGCTGTTTGGGGAGCCGGTCCCCTTTGCGGACATGTTCGAGGCGGTGGAGGCCTATGAGCCATACATTGCGCGGGAGCTTGGCGCAGGCACGCGGCTGCACGCCATCACCCGCCACCTCACTGGCCTGTTCACGGGCCGGCCGGGCGCGCGGGCCTACCGCCAGCACCTTGCCAATGCCTGCATCAAGCCCGGTGCCGGACTTGATGCTTTCAGGGGGGCAGTGGCGCAAGTTTCGCGTGAAGCGCTATTGGCAGATGTGCATCGCGTCGAGGCGGCGTGATGACAAGGGCCTTGAGCAAGGTCTTTGCGGTGATCGGCACCAGCGAGAAGCTCCGTGCCTTGCTGACAGCCACGCTGATGACCATCCAAGGGACGGGATGACGTCACGGATTGAACGGAGAGGTCTTCATCTTTGGACGGATGTTCCGCCCGGTTGAGGATGACTGCTGAACAGTCTGCGGCTTTTCGCCACCCTCATCGGGTTGCGCACCCCCGATCAGCATGCTAGGGCACCCTCGCTTTACGGGGAGATCGTCCTCGAAAAGTCTTCCTTCATGCGCGTGTCGCGCGATCTGGATGCAGCCCGGTTCCGGGACGCTGCGGCCAGGTTTTTGGGACAAGATAGAGAGCAAACGTGGCCCAGGGCAGTTCCATCGTATCAGGTGTAAGCGGGCGTTACGCCTCGGCCCTGTTCGATCTGGCGCAGGACATGAAGGTGACTGACGCCGTTGGCG
>JANMIB010000316.1:0-2161 GCA_031375605.1 Allobosea sp.
GTCAAGCGGACAGATGCGAGATGGCGCGCCAACACCTGGTCCAGGCTTGCGGCCAAGTCTTCAACTGACACGCCCCAGCGGCACCAGAAAAGCTGCCAGATCCGTCGTGCTGAAGTGGATCCAGCTGGCTGTTGAGGCCGCCTGTTCATGCGCCTCGCGATAGGGATCCGGCGTGCGCGGCAGCACAAGCACGGTCTGCATGCCAAGCTCGTCAGGCACGATCAGGTTCTTCTCGATGTCCTCGAACATGGCTGCGTGTGATGGTTCGACGCCGAAGGCCTTGAAAAACAGATCGAAAGCGGCCTTCTCAGGCTTCGGAATGAAGCTGCCCTCGGTGATGCCGAACAAGCCGTCGAACTGGTCCAGAATGCCCAGCTTTCCGGCCACGTTCTCGGCATGTTTGCGGGTTCCATTGGTGTAGATCAGTTTGCGCCCCGGCAGCGCTGCGATGGCATTACCCAATGCAGGGTCCGGCAGCAGATCAGTCAAATCGATGTGATGCACGAAATCCAGGAAATCATCGGCGCTGACACCGTTTTCCTGCATCAGCCCCTTCAGCGTGGTGCCATAGCGCTGGTAATAGTGCTTCTGGAGAGCCCGCGCCGACAGCCCGTCAAGTCCGAATAGATCCGACAGAAACAGCGTGATGCGCGCATCTACCTGAGGCCAGACCCGCGCTTCATGCGGGTAAAGCGTGTTGTCGAGATCGAATACCCAAGTATCGACATGGGAAAACGCGGCGGCAACCGCTGCATGAGACATCACTGTTGGTGATTGAACCGGAATTTGAGCGTTGAACGTCATGTCATGCTGGTATGGGTGAAACATCAGCGCAGAGCAAGGATGGTGTCATCCAGAGCACCGGAGACAAAGCGTAACGTTAGCGTGATCCAACATTGAGAACGTGGGTTTTCAGGAACGATCAATTGGATTGCTGATGCGCCGCTGCAATCCACGTGTCAGCCACCACACCGGCAATGTCCCGAAAAAACCGAGCAGTGCCTTGTAAAATACAATCTGCATGACTGAGCCGAAAGAAAAAGAGCGCACGCCCTCAAGAACAAAGAGTGAGAATGTAGCCAGAATGACCACACTTGTCAGACTGCCATACATCGCCGATCTGAACATCACGCAACTCCCATTCCTGCGAATGCGCCATTCTGTCAGCAGCCCGGTGCTAAATGCTGGCAACAAGCCAAGCACGTAAAACACGGAAAGGTCGCCGATACGGGACAGCCGAGAGAGAATTCTCGCAACGTCCCTCGCGAATTCTGACGGCGAAATCACCAAGCCGACAAGAGCCATCAACATCACTGCAAAGAGTGGTCCGAGCACACCAAATTCAGAGACAACACACCATTGTGTATCATTCCACCTCACTGGCAATTCGGCAACAAACGATAAGATTGCCGTTGATACACGCCAGTCCTGTTTGAAAGCCCATTGGCATTCAGGCTGTGTTCTTCACAGACTTCTTCGCAGGTGCTTTTGCCTTCGCAGGTGCTTTCACTTTCGCAGGAGCTTTCGCCTTCGCAGGAGCTTTCGCCTTTGCAGGAGCCTTGGGCTTCGCGGGCTTCTTGCCAGCCTTTGGTGGTGGGCCGCTGGCAATCTTGGCGCGGATCAGGTCAATCGCCTGTTCCAGCGTGACACCTGCCTCGGTGATGTTCTTTGGCAAGGTGGCGTTGACCTTGTCCCAGTTGACATAAGCTCCGTATTTACCACCGCGCACGGTGATGGCACCGCCATCTGGATAGTCGCCCAGCGCCCGGCCAGCAGGTGCCCCGCCAAACCGGCGGCCGCCCCCTGCACCGCTTTCCTTGGCAACGATCAGGTCAATGGCGCGGTTGGCACCGATCTCGAGAATGTCATCATCCTTGCCGACATTGGCGTAGGTCTTGCCATGCTGCACATAGGGGCCGAAGCGCCCGATGGAGGCCAGGATCGGCTCGCCGGTTTCCGGATGCTTCGCCACTTCGCGTGGCAATGACAAGAGCACCAGCGCGCGGTCAAGGCCCACGGTCGCGGGTGTCACGCCCTTGGGCAGTGTCTGGCGCTTGGGCTTTTCGCCCTCCCCAAGCTGCACATATGGCCCGAAACGGCCATCGCGCACCGTGACATCAAGCCCGGCGTCAAGATCCTCGGGCAAGACCCTGTCACCGGG
>JANMIB010000317.1:0-8528 GCA_031375605.1 Allobosea sp.
CGGACGCGGGACAATCGGCGGGCAGGAACAGGCAATCCGGACGCTGTCGAGCGCCCGCAGCGTTGCGGAACTTGCCGAAGCCAAGATCACGCTGCCGGGCGGGCGCGAGGTTCGCCTGCACGAGCTTGGCACGGTCGAGGACAGCAATGCAGAGCCGCGCAGCTTTGGCCGCCTCAACGGCCAGCCCGTCGTGGCCTTCACGGTGTTTCGCTCCAAGGGCACCAGTGAACTATCTGTCAAGCAGGTGGTCGAGGAAAGCCTGACAAAGCTCAGGGCGCAGCATCCTGATGTCCAGATCACCTCGATCGACGATGCCGTGGCCTTCACCTATGGCAATTACACCGCCGCAATGGCCTCGCTTCTTGAAGGCGCTGCGCTCGCCGTTCCTGTGGTGCTGCTGTTCCTGCGCAACTGGCGCGCCACGCTGATCACGGCCATCGCGCTGCCGCTTTCCGCCATTCCGACCTTCTGGGCCATGGACCTGATGGGCTTTTCGCTCAATCTGGTCAGCCTGCTCGGCATCACGCTGGTCACGGGCATCCTGGTCGATGACGCCATCGTCGAGATCGAGAACATCGTGCGGCACATGCGTATGGGCAAGTCGCCCTATCGCGCGGCCATGGAAGCGGCTGACGAAATCGGCCTTGCCGTGATCGCGATCACGCTGACCATCGTGGCGATCTTCGCGCCTGTGTCCTTCATGGGAGGGGTGGCGGGGCAGTATTTCCGCCAGTTCGGCCTCACGGTGGCTGTCGCGGTCCTGTTCTCGCTGCTCGTGGCGCGCCTGATCACGCCGATGATGGCGGCTTACCTGATGCGCCCCGTGAAGCATGTGGAGGCCAAGGACGGCTTCATCATGCGCGGCTATCTGGGTTTTCTCGCCTTCACGCTCAAGAACTGGAAGATCGGATATGGCCGCGTCAAACTGCCGGTGTCGAACGCTTACTTGACATTGATTGTCGGCGTGGGCTGCCTCGTTGTCTCGGTCTGGGCCACGTCGCTTTTGCCGACAGCCTTCATCCCGGATGAGGACAATTCGCGTGTTGTGGCCAACATCGAACTGCCGCCCGGCTCGACCCTTGAAGAAACACGCCGCACCAGCGACGAGATCGTGCGCAAGCTGCGCGAGGCACCTGAAGTCAGGCATGTGTTTGCACTGGGAGGCTCCTCAGCCACGGGCCAGCGCGAAGTGCGCCGCGCCGCGCTCTACATCAGGCTGGTGCCGAAAAGCGAACGCAAGATCACGCAGAAGGACTTCAAGGCCGTCATCGCCGCCAAGCTGGCTGAAGTGCCGGATGTGCGCGCCTGGTATGTCAACGAGCGCGGCGAGCGCGAGATGGCGTTTTCGATCCTGTCCCGCGATGGCGATGCGCTTGCGGAAGCTGCAGCAAAGCTCGAAGTCCGGATGCGCAAGGTTGACGGCTTTCTGAATGTCGCTGCGTCGGGGGCCCTGACCCGGCCTGAAATCCGCGTGAAGCCGCGCCTTGAAGAAGCATCAGAACTGGGCGTGACGCCCGAGGCAATCTCGGAAGCGGTCCGTGTCGCCACCATCGGTGATGCTGGGGCCAATCTGGCCAAGTTCAACACCGGTGACCGGCTGATTCCCATCCGCGTGCAACTGGACGAGGACGCCCGTTCCGACATGCTGCGCCTCACGGCGCTCAGGGTGACAAGCACATCAGGCCGCTCGATCCCGCTCAGTTCGGTGGCGGACATCACCTTTGGCGAAGGCCCGTCCTCCATCGACCGCTATGACCGCGTCCGCCGGTCCTCGATCGGCGCCGATCTGAAGCGCGGCCTCCCGCTCGGCACGGCGCAGGAGATTTTCCAGAACATCGTCAAGGACGCCGGACTGCCTCCTGGCGTCTGGGTGCAGGCATCGGGCGATGCCGAAATCCAAGGCGAAGTGGTTCAGGGCTTCATTACGGCCATGGGAACCGGCCTGATGATCGTGCTTGCGGTGCTGATCCTGCTGTTCGGCTCGGTCTTCCAGCCGATCACCATTCTGCTGTCGCTGCCGCTGTCGTTTGGCGGTGTGGTGCTCGGGCTTCTGATCACCAACAACGCCGTGTCGATGCCGGTCTATATCGGCCTTCTGATGCTGATGGGCATCGTCACCAAGAACGCGATCATGCTGGTCGATTTCGCGGTTGAGTCCGAGGCCAAGGGCTATGGCCGCACCGAAGCGTTGATCGACGCGGGCCACAAGCGCGCCCGCCCCATCGTGATGACCACCATCGCCATGGCGGCGGGCATGCTGCCCTCGGCCTATTCTCTGGGTGATGGCGGCGAGTTTCGCGCGCCCATGGCCATTGCCGTGATCAGCGGGCTGATTGTCTCAACTGTCCTCAGCCTCGTGTTCGTGCCCGCTTTCTACACCGTGATGGATGATCTCAGCCGTCTGGTTGCCCGAATGTTCTCGCCCTTCCTCGGCAAGCAGGAGGACGAGAGCAACTGGCACAAGGATGATCACCAGGCACAGGCGCTGCCCGACAACGTCAAGCCACTCAGGGCTGCGGCGGAGTGACCGCTTTCAGATCATGATACGGGGAGCCTTGCAGCATCAACAGGTCGTGTGGCTGTGCCGGAACACCGCCGGTCAGGATGGCACTGGCCAAGGTCAGGATGGATGCCGGGATCAGGATGTTGCCGCTGCTGGCGAAGTCGGCAAGGCTCCACCAACGCACCTCCAGCACCTCGTCCTGATCGGTTTCGGCCAGCCTCGCGGTGTTGAAGACAGCCGATGACGGCCTGACCAGAAAGTAGCGCTCATGACAGAAGGCCACGCGCTCGAATTGGTCGTTGAGAGCGGATCGTCTGGCAACTTCGCCCAGCAGCGGCAGGCCTGTCAGGCCGACCTCCTCGTCCATTTCGCGCAAGGCGGCTTCCTCGGCGGTTTCGCCCGGCTCGATGCCGCCCCCTGGCGTGAACCAGAACGAGACGGGATCAGCAATGGATGGTTCGTTTCGTTTCCGCGCCATATAGTTGATCAGCAGGATGCGGTCATCAGGGTCCAGAATGATCAGCCGCGAGGTGTGCCGTGTCTCGACCGCGCTCATGCGGCGATCTCTGCCAGTCTGGCAAGATCGATGTTGCCGCCGCACAGGAGGATGCCGACCCGCTCGCCGGATGCAGGCTTGTAGGCACCGCACAGGATGGCGGCGAAAGCGGCCGCCCCTCCGGCTTCGGACGCGATCCTGAAATCACGCCACAGCGTTTTCTGTGCCAGCGTGATCGCCTCATCGGGCACGAGTGCCACGTGGTCCACATCGTGCCTGCAAACATCGTACACCAGCTGGCCGACATTCCGGGCACCGAGCGAATCAGCCGCAACAGACTTGACCGAAACCTCCACCGGCCCACCCGCTTCGAGCGCTGCCTGCAAAGCCCTTGAACCTTCAGGCTCGACGCCGATCACGCGCGTGGACTGGCCCGCCCACCACGCCGCAGCACCGGAGATCAGCCCGCCGCCGCCAACCGCAATGAGCGCGCAATCCACCTTGGTCTGCTGCTCCCATTCGCGGGCGAGCGTGCCTTGTCCTGCAATGGTCTGAGTGGCGGAAAAAGGGTGTATTTTCAGCGCGCCGCTCGTCGCCACATAGCCATCGCAAGCCCTCTGCGCATCGTCATATTGCGCCCCGCCAATCACGACCTCCGCTCCAAAGCGGCGGATCGCCTCGACCTTTGCGGGCGGTGAAATCTCAGGCACGAAAATCCGCGCCCTGTGGCCCAGGCGCGAGGCCGCATAAGCGACCGCAGCCCCGTGATTGCCACCCGACGCAGCCGACACACCTGCTGGCATCACCTCGCGCGACAACAGGTTGTTGAACGCACCGCGTGACTTGAATGACCCGGCATGCTGCAAGAGTTCGAGCTTCAGGACCGGTATCCAGTCACCGCCCAGCGCGCCTTTCGGCAACTCCAGAACAGGTGTGACCCGAATGTGTCCGGCAATGCGCCCGGCCGCAGCCTCGATGTCGGAACGGGAAACGGGGCGGGCAGTTGGGCCGGGTGTCATGCGCATGGTGCCTTTCGATCAGGTCTGCGAGTTTTGCGCGATGGGAGCCCAGATCGCAATCGGGATGTTGTGGGCATCGCGCTGGGGAGGCGCAGGCCATGATTGCGCCTTGCCACTGGCGATGGCCTGTGCCGTGACGAGGCAGACCAGCGCATCCAGCACATCATCAATGGCAGCCCCGCGTGGTGCAGGCGTCTCAAGTGCAGCAGCTCCAATCCCGGCGTTCGCCAGGAGGCGCTTGCGCAATGCCATGCCCAAAGGCCATGGCCTGCCCTTGACTTTCTTGGGCTCGGCGAGAGGCTGATGGCCATTGATCGCCATGAAGGCCACTTCAGGATGGCTCTCGAAGACCATGCCGGCGAGGGCTGGGCGGCGGCGGAGCAACTCATCGATCTCGCGGATCTTCGGGAAGATCATGAAACCCTGTTTCGAGATCTTGCGGGACGGATCGGAACTGGCCGCCGCCTCAAGGCAGGCCGCCGGATAATCTGCTGCATAAACGGCGGAACGCGCAGGTATCGAAAACACCGAAGACTGGCGCTTGCCCAGAAGCGGGCGCACCAGCCGCTCTGGTGCCCGCCCCGGCCCTTCGATGCGGTCCGGCAAGCCGATCGGCATGTCGACAGCCACGATGGCGGGTGGTTGAGGTCCATCAAGGACAGCTTCAAGCTTTGGCACGATGCGGATGATGGGCGCGCTGATGTCGTCGCAAGTCGCGAGCGCCACGACCCAGCCGATTGGGCAGCCATCAACACCTGCGATCAACGTTCCCATGCCACGGACCGGTCAGCGGCGAATCTTGACCGGGACGGCGAAAGGCAGCGGGCGCAGCGCATTCGGTTCGCTGTGCGATTTGGGCAGCTTCTCGGCAATGCCATAGAGCTGTTCGCGGCGGTCAATCTCGCGCCAGACATCGTCGGGCGAAATACCGGATTCAGCCAAGACAACCACCAGATTGTAGATCAGGTCAGCACTTTCGAGGATGACCGCCTCGCGGTTGCCCTGCACCGCGTCAAGCCCAACCTCGACAGCTTCCTCGGCCAGCTTCTTGGCCATTTTCGGCATGCCTTCACGGATGAGCTTGGCCGTGCGGGAATACGACGGATCACGCGTGCGTGCTGCCAGCACAGCTTGATAGAGGCGTTCGACCGAATCAGTCATCCAGTTGTTATCTACCCTCAACGTTTAAAGAATGTGACACTACGTTGAATTCGAGAAGCCGGCAAATCGTTTCGCCACCTCCAGATAGACCTCGCGCTTGAACGGCACGATCAATTCGGGAGCAAGCGCCAGCTTTTCCCATCGCCAGTCATCGAATTCAGGCTTGTGCCCGCCGGGCGGCGCCAGAATTTCGACAAGGCTGTCAGGGCCGTCGAGCCTGAAGGCAAACCAGCGCTGGGCCTGGCCTTGCCAGCGACCTTTCCACGATGCTCTGGAGGCATCCACTGGCAGATCATAACACAGCCAGCCCTCTGTTTCGCCCAGCAATGTGGATGCTGTGACGCCGGTTTCCTCGGCAAGCTCGCGGCACGCAGCCTCAAGCGGCGTCTCGCCATCATCAATCCCGCCCTGCGGCATCTGCCAGCCCGATGCGGGGTCAAATCCCTTGCGATGCCCGAGAAAAACCTGTCCGGAGGCATTGAACAGGGCAATGCCGACACAAGGTCTGTAACCGTCGGGCACCTTCGCGGAGATCATGGCATGGTCATCAGCGAACCGAACCCGTGATCTGGCCCTTGCCAGCTGCCATATGGCTGACGGGCACCAGCTTGATGCCGCGCGCCTCCAGCGTGCGCGCCCAACGGTTGATGCGTTCGATGCTGAGTGGCAAGGCGGAGGCTGTTGCCATGGCAAAGCCCCTGGCTTTTGCCTGCTGTTCAAGGCGCGCCAGTTCGCGGTCGATCGCATCGGTGCGCTGCACCAGGTCAAGCACCATGTCGGCACGCACGGCGGGGGTCCGGAAACCTGAAGCCACCTGGCTCATCACGCTGCGGCCTGATGAACCGTCATCGACCACCATCAGCCCGCGCTCCGCGACCTCGCGCAGCACCGGCGAGAGCGCCGCTTCATCGGCCATCAGGCGGCCACCCATGAAATTGACCACACCGACATACCCGGCAAACCGGCTCATCACCCAGCGCAACCGGTCAAGATTGTCCTCTGCACCACGCGTCGTGGTCATGGTGTGCGGGCCTGGGTCATTGTCCGGATAGTCGAACGGCTCCATCGGCAGCTGAAGAAAGACCTCATGGCCATCGGCGCGAGCCCGCTGGACATTGCGCTCCAGATCACCGCCATAAGGCGCAAAGGCAAGACTGATCTCGCCGGGCAACTTTGCGACGGCATCCTGTGTCGCCGAGGCGCTGATGCCCATGCCGCCCACCATGATGGCGATCTTGACCGGAGCCTGTGCGCTCGCGGCAGGAACGGGCCGGGCATAAATCTGGAAGGCCCGAACGCCATCCTCACCCACACGTGGCAGGGAGCCATGCCGCCCGCGCTCGATCAGGCGCCTGTCAGGCGCAGCAGCCAGCTTCACGAGGTTGGCATCCGGCACCCGGATGATCACCGAATTTGGCGTGTCGGCACCGCCGGGCCGCATGACGCGAACACCGGCATCCTGTTCCATCTGGCCCGCTGTCGTCTCGGTGCGCTCGGCTGGCGCAGGCTGGGCTGCATCCTGCGCCGAAAAATTGAAAGCCTGCTGTCCCTGAGGTGAAACCGGCGCTGCAGACGGCATGGTGATCACGGCAACAGCCTTTGGCATGCCAGCGACAGGGTTTCCGAACAGGGCCACATAAAGCCCAGATCCGGAAATCAGGAGAGCTGGTATGGCGGCCAAGCCATAAGACAGCTGCCGTGGCCATTGGCGCGCAGGCTTGCTGGCCCGCGGCGTGCCGAGCGGCTTTTGCAGATCGGATGCGGGCAGATCGACCAAGGTTCGTGGCCCCAACGAAAACACATGACTGTCCGTGCGAATCAGCTTCACGCGGATTTTTCATCATGATGCCAGACGGTTGAAACGTCGAGGCCGGCCATAGGGCCGACCTCGGATGGGAATGATCAGGACGGCGCGAGCCTTACAGCCCTGTCTGATCAGTTTGGTTTCGTGACCGGTGTTTCAGAAGGTGTCTGCACGGCTGCATCGCGCTTGATGCCACGCAGCAGGTCGAGCGCGGCATTGAGCTGGTTGTCCTTGGTCTTGTCGGACGGGATGTAGGACGACGAGCCAGATTTCTCGTCTTCGGGCTTCGCTCCGTTGGAGAGGTGGCCCTTGAGACCCGCCTCGCCCTTGGTTTCATCCTTGCCCTTGAGTTCGTCCGGAATGTCCTGCAGCACGATCAGGTCAGGGTCGATGCCCTTCGCCTGGATCGATTTGCCGGATGGTGTGTAATACCGCGCGGTGGTGAGGCGAAGCGCACCGTTTGCACCCATCGGAATGATGGTCTGGACAGAGCCCTTGCCAAACGAGCGCGTGCCCATGACCTGGCCGCGCTTGTGGTCCTGAATGGCTCCGGCCACGATTTCGGCAGCCGATGCAGACCCGCCGTTGATCAGCACGATCACAGGTTTTCCGCGTGTCAGATCGCCTGCCTTGGCGGTGAAGCGCTGGGTTTCGTCGGCGTTCCGGCCGCGCGTCGAGACGATCTCGCCGCGTTCGAGGAAAGCATCAGACACCATCACGGCCTGATCGAGACGCCCGCCACGGTTGTTGCGCAGGTCGATGATGAAGCCCTTGAGCTTGTCGCCCGGGGCCGCCGCAATGGCCTGCTCAATGCCCTTGCGAAGGCCATCGAAGGTCTGCTCGGAGAATGTCGAGATGCGGACATAGCCGATATCCTCGCCTTCCATGCGGGCACGGACTGCCGGAACCACGATGTCGCGGCGCTTGAGCTTGAACTCGATCAACTCCTTGTTGCCGCCGCGCTCGATCCTGAGCTTGACCTCGGTGTTGACCGGGCCACGCATCTTCTCGACAGCCTGTGTCAGGGTCAGGCCCTGCACCTGATCACCATCGATCTCGCGGATCAGGTCGTTGGTCCGGATTCCAGCCTCGGCAGCCGGTGTCTCATCAATCGGGGTGACGACCTTGAGCACGCCTTCTTCCATGGTCACTTCAATGCCGAGGCCACCAAAACGGCCCCGCATGTCGATGTCCATGTCACGGAAACTTTTCGGATCAAGATAACCCGAGTGCGGATCAAGCGATGTCAGCATGCCATTGATGGCGGCCTCGATCAGCTTCCGCTCGTCAGGCTTCTCGACATAGTCAGCCCTGATCTTCTCGAAGATGTCACCGAAAAGATTGAGGCTTCTGTACGTTTCCGCATTGGCGGCCACAGCGCTTGTCGCGCTCATCAGGTCCGTGCGCAGCGTGACAGCCGTCACACCCGCTCCGACCACCGCACCCGCAACCAGCAAAGAAATCTTGCGCATTGTCATCCGCGAACCTTGTTGCCTTGTGAACTCGCCCACCATGGCCCAGGATCGACCGATTGGCCATCCTTGC
>JANMIB010000333.1:0-10773 GCA_031375605.1 Allobosea sp.
GAACCGCGTGGATGTGATCCTCGATGAACAGCATGCTGACGATGATGAGGTCGGCCTTGCCGATGTCATCGATGCAGGCGACGAGCGAAGCCGGATCAGCGCTGAATTCGGAGGCCGCATGCAAGGCGAAGGTCAGCCCCGGCAAATCCTTGGCCAGAACGGCGCGCGCCCGCTCGCAGGCACTGGCAAGGTGGCTGTCCAGCGTGATGATGGCGACCCGGATCGGGGTCGCGTTAGCGCCCGAAGTGAGCTTTAGCATCGTATAGGGTTTCCACCGTGATCAGGCCAACGCCCTGCATGGCTGCAAAGCGTTCAGTGTTGCGCCGTGCTTTTCCGCGCACGAAAAACGGGATTTTCTTGAGTTCGGTCTCGGCGTCTGCGCCCCAGATGATCGATGCGTCGGTGACGGACGGGATCACGGACGCATGCTCTGCGGGAGCGGCCTGGATGTCTGCGGTGGCAGGCTCTGCCTCGGCAACCGCCGTGGTCGTGTGCGCATGCGAGCCATGGCCAGCGCCAAGATGTGACGGGGTTGCGGCATCCGAGAACTCGAAATCGCCCCTGAACATGCCAATCAGATGTTCTTCCAGCCCCATCATCAGCGGATGGATCCAGCTGTCGAAGATGACATTCGCACCCTCAAAACCCATCTGCGGCGAATAGCGCGCCGGAAAATCCTGCACATGAACCGGTGCCGAGATCACGGCGCAGCCGATTCTGAGGCGCTTTGCGATGTGCCGTTCCATCTGTGTGCCCAGCACCAGCTCCGGCTGAAGTTCCGCAATGCGGGCCTCGACCTCAAGATAGTCATCCGAGATCAGCGCTTCGACACCGAGCTTGGTCGCCAGCTCGCGGACCTCACGGGCAAATTCGCGGGTGTAGGTGCCGATGCCGACCACTGTGAAACCCATCTCGTCGGTGGCGATGCGGGCCGCGGCGATCACATGGGTCGCGTCGCCGAAGATGAACACGCGCTTGCCAGTGAGGTAGGTCGAGTCGACCGAGCGCGAATACCAGGGCAGGCGCGACGGGATCACACGTTGGGCCACGGCAGGGTCAAGCCCGGCCAGCTTCACGACCTCGGTGATGAAGTCCTTTGTCGCGCCGACACCGATCGGCACCGCGCGGATGGTGGGCTGGCGGAAGGTCCGTTCCAGCCAGCGCACGGTGACATCGGAAATTTCGGGATACAGCGAGATGTTGAAGTCCGCATCCGGGATCCGGACGATGTCGGCAGCGGTCGCATCCAGCGGTGCGACGACATTCACATCGACGCCAAGCGCATTGAGCAGCCGGGTGATTTCGGTGATGTCATCGCGATGGCGGAAGCCCAGCGCGGTCGGCCCGAGCAGGTTGCAGCTCGGGCGGCTGCCAATGGCTTTTTCTGGCTTCACGAAGCCTTGCGCGCGCGGCGTCAGCAGGGCGCGCGTCAGGCGATAGAAGGTTTCGGACGCGCCCCAGTTTTCCTTCTTCTGGTAAGATGGCAGTTCCAGCGGAACAACCGGGATCGGCAGGTTCAGCGCCATTGCCAGGCCTGCCGGATTGTCCTGCAGCAACTCAGCCGTGCACGATGCGCCAACGAGCATGGCGTCGGGTTTGAAGCGCTCGAACGCATCAGAGCAGGCCCGCTGGAAAATGTCTGCCGTGTCCGAACCCAGATCACGCGCCTGGAAGGTGGTGTAGGTCACAGGCGTGCGGTGGTCGCGCCGCTCGATCATGGTGAAGAGCAGGTCCGCATAGGTGTCGCCCTGCGGTGCATGCAGGACGTAATGGATGCCCTTCATGGCGGTGGCGATGCGGATCGCGCCGACATGGGGTGGTCCTTCATAGGTCCAGACGGTCAGCTGCATGTCACGCGGGCTCTAGCTCGACGAGAAGTCTGGACTTGCGGATGAAAGGACGCGCGAAAAGCTCGGCCAGATCACCCGCCTGCTCATAGCCGTGGATCGGTGTGAACACGAGTTCGATCGACCACTTGGTGTTGAGGCCCTCTGCTTCCAGCGGATTGGCGAGGCCCAACCCGCACACCACCAGATCAGGCCGCGCGGCACGGCAACGATCCATCTGGAGGTCGACATCTGCGCCTTCGGTGATTAGAGTGCCGGGCGGCAGCAAGGCCATGTCCTGCGCCAGATGTTGCCGGTGCAGATAGGGCATGCCGACCTCGGTGATGGTCATGCCGGCTTCGTTGGCAAGAAAACGCGCCAGTGGTGCCTCAAGCTGCGAATCGGGAAAGAAGAAGATGCTCTTGCCACCAAGCTGCGGGGCATAGCGCGCAACAGCGCGGCTGGCCCGTTCGCGAGGCGCAGCCGTCGCGGCGTCAAAAAGCGATGGCGCGACGTTGAAGGCGGAGGCGGCTGCCTGCAGCCAGCCGGTCGTGCCCTGCTCACCAAGCGGGAAGGGCGCGGCAAGGCGGGTGGCACCGCGTGTTTCCAGCAGGCGGGCCGTTTCCGCAAGGAATGGCTGGGCCAACAGAAACACGGTGTCCGGCCCGATCGCGGGCATCTGGGTCGAGCGGCGCGGCGGGAAGAAATCAACCCGCGAGATGCCCAACTCGGTGAACAGGCGGCGAAACTGATCCTCGACGACGTCAGCAAGCGCACCCACCACCAGAAGCGATGGCCCGGACTGCGCTGCAGCTGGCAGGCCTGGCACCATGGCCGCAAGCGCGGCGTCCTCGCCTTGCGTGAAGGTGGTTTCGATGCCGCTGCCCGAATAGCTGAGCACACGGCAGGCCGGATTGAACCGCTTGTCGAGCCGCATCGCAGCGCGGCCCAGATCGAGCTTGATGACCTCGGAGGGGCACGAACCCACCAGGAACAGAAGCCTGATGTCTGGCCTGCGGGCGAGCAGCTGGTCCACCACCCGGTCAAGCTCGTCATGCGCATCGGCGATGCCGGCCAGATCGCGCTCCTCGATGATGGCTGTGGCAAAGCGTGGCTCGGCAAAGATCATCACGCCGGCAGCGGACTGGATGAGATGGGCGCAGGTGCGCGAACCTACGACCAGAAAGAAGGCGTCCTGGATCTTGCGGTGCATCCAGATGATGCCGGTCAGACCGCAGAACACGGCCCGCTGGCCCCGCTGACGCTGCACGACGGGTTCAGAACAGCCTGCCGCAGGCGTGGGAGCATGCACCGTCATACTGCTGATCCTGCTGCACCGAGTTTGATCGCAGCGGCAGCACCAAGCCGGGCTGCGCGCAATTTCAGGATGAACTGGGCCGCGTTGACGACATAGATGGCGTAGGCGGCGAGAGCGAGCCACATCTCCTGGGACGGTGTCAGCCAGGTGATGAACAGGCTGGTAAGGTAGAGCGTATGCAGCGCGATCACCACCATGCTGACTGCGTCTTCCCACCAGAAGGCAGGTGCGAACAGATACTGGCCATACACGTCGTGCTCCCAGATCGCGCCCGTCACCATGATGGTGTAGAGCACCAGCGTCTTCATCACGATGGAGACGGTAGCGGCCTCGTAGCCGACGCCCCAGGCCAGATACCTCACGACGAGAGCCAGGCTGACAAGGAAAACCAGGAACTGCACCGGTGCCAGAATGCCTTGGACCAGTGTCCATGGCGACGCATCGCGTCGTGCACGTTCTTCAGCGGTGTAAAGCGGCTTGGAGATGTTTGATGGCCTTGAAAAATCCGGTGATCGGACAAAATCTGATGGTCTTGCCTCATCCGGGCGGCTTTGACACATCAGTTGCCGCCCTCCGGTTCGTTCCACGCCTGACACTCCCCGTGGTTTCTGTGCTGTGCTCAGATTGCCAGAAATTCCATCTCCAAATCTCTTGTAAACAGGCATGAACGTCAAGTTCGCTTTACACGTTTGCGGCGGTGGAGAGTACTTACGTAGTCGTCCGGGGAGCCGTCATGATGTGCGCATGCTATCGTGTGAAGTGGTCAAGGAATTGATGCTTTCTGCAACAGAGTTGACGTTCACGCAGACCACATCTCCACCGCGATGTCGCCCTTCCGGCGGCGTTGTGATCATGGTGGTCAATACGGGGGTTGAATGATGTCTGATCAGGCTCATTCTGGTGACCGGAAGCGTCGGTCCGGTGTCGTGCAGCAAGGTGCTGGCAGGCAAGGCAGCGACCCGGCCCACAATTGTCTCAAGGACCATGTCAGTGACATGCTATCACTTCTCATGGTTGTCGTCAGGCGCGACATTGTTCCAAACCTGATTACGGCAAACCGGGTCATCGGCGCGGTTGATCTGGGCGTCAAAAGCCCGGTCGCAAGAGACCGCAGCACGCAAGCGTGGCACGACAGCGGCTTCAATGCCGAACGCGTCGAGCGCGACATTAAATTCTCGACCGGCCACATCCGTATGGTCGATGTGGCACGTTTTGTCAGATTGCTGCGCGGCACAGGCTCAGACGCCGCCCCCGCTTTTGTCGAAGTCCTTGTCGCACGCGGCATTCCCCGGACCGAGCTTTACCTTGATCTTCTGGGGCCTGCCGCCACGATGATCGGCAATCTCTGGCAGGATGACGAGTGCAGTTTCGCCGAGGTCACGATGGTGATCGCGCGGCTCCACCAGATCCTGAATGGCTTGCGGGGCGAACACGCTGATGAGGCACGCTCGGGCAAGATGCCAAGCATCCTGCTGACGGCCGCTCCGGGTGATCAGCACAGTTTCGCGGTTGCGGTTGTGGAAGCTGTTTTCGTCGAGGCTGCCTGGCAGACGCGGCTTTCCTACACGAACGACGCCGACGAAATCGTCGATCTTGCGGCAAGACACGAGTTTGATGCCATTGGCCTCTCTCTCAGCAACCATGATCTTGTCGACATCCTGCGCGCCACGATCATGCGCTTGCGGTCCGCTTCGAAGAACAGGGATGTCGTGATCCTTGTTGGCGGGCTTGCGTTCCAGACATTCCCTGATCTTTGCGAGGATGTCGGTGCTGACTCGATGGTGTCGTCCGGCGTCGAAGGGGCATTTCGCGCTCAGGAGTTGTTGCCGCGCTATCGCTCACTTTATGCGTAGTTCATGAGACTGACCGTATCTGGCAATTCTTGCCGGAGCACATCGCGCAGAAGCGAAAGCCGGTTTTGCGTGACGGCGTGTGATAAAACATGGACTTGGAGTTTTGTCTGGTTTCTGCGGAAACAAGACATGCTCTGAAATCTTCCCCCGCAAGAATACCGTGCTGTGTTCTTCGCATTGGCCGAGGGTTCATATCGTGAAGAATTCAGGCCATCCGTCGCATGCGGTGGTCCACATCGATCCGGCTGTGGCAGCGCGGATGGTCATGGCCAGTGCCGATGTGGCGGTCGTCATGAACAGGCACGGCGTGGTCAATGACGTCCTGCTGGCAGCAGAAGCGCGCCTTCCGTCCGAATTTGGCGCATGGCTTGGCTTGCCCTGGCTTGACACCATTGCTGCCGACAGCAAGCCGAAGGCACAGCAACTGCTAGCTGATGCGGCGGCAGGCCTGCCTGGTCGCCTGCGCGAAATCAATCATGTGGTGGCTGCGGGCGGCGTGACGGTTCCGATTCGCTATTCCGCGATCAAGCTTGATGACGAGGGGCAAATTCTGGCCGTTGGCCGTGATCTGCGCGCAGTGGCTGCCTTGCAGCAGCAGCTTGTCCAGTTTCAGCAATCGATGGAACGCGAGTATGGTCGCCTGCGCGCTGCCGATACGCGCTATCGCGTGCTGTTCCAGCTGACATCAGAACCGATTCTCATCGTGGACTCAGGTTCAAAGCGTATTGCAGAGGTCAATCCTGCTGCGATCGCGCTGATCGGTATGCCGCCCCAGCGCATCAACGGGCGCATCCTTCAAAGCCTGTTCACTGACAAGGGCGGCGAAGGTCTGCAGGATGTGCTGTCAGGCGCGTCATCTGGCGCCCCTTCCACCCTTGCAAGGCTCAAATTGTCCGATGGTGCGGCAGACGTGTCGGTGCAGGCATCGCTGTTTCGCCAGGATGGTGCCGCGTTCTATCTTGTCCGGCTTGCGCCGGATGGCACAGCCCAGGCTGTCAGGAAACCGGCGGGTGTCAATGCTCTGGACAGCATCATCGAGCGCCTGCCTGACGCATTCGTTGTGACGGACATGGACGGTACGATCCAGAGCGCCAACAGTGCGTTCCTCGACATGGTCGGCCTCTTCAATGCTTCCGCTGCGATAGGGCAGGGCCTTGAGCAGTGGCTTGGCCGTGCAGGTATCGATTTCGGCGTCCTCAAGGCGTCCATCCGCGATGGCGGTGTGGTGCGCAGTTTCTCCACAGTGCTGCGCAATGCCTATGGTGCTGTCGACGGGGTGGACATCACCGCCGTGGGCAGCGCTGCCGCGGGCAGCACGGGAGGCCATCAGGCGCATCTCGGTTTTCTGATCCGCCCGGTCTCCCGCGCGTCATCCGATCAGGGTGCCCCGTCCGCCTTGCCGCGCTCTGCAGAAGAGTTCAAGCAACTGGTGGGCCGCGTTCCGCTGAAGGAACTGGTGCGCGAAACCAGCGACATCATCGAAAAGCTCTGCATCGTGGCCGCGCTGGAATTGACAGGCGACAACCGCGCCTCGGCTGCGGAAATGCTCGGCCTCAGCCGCCAGGGATTTTACGCAAAGCTGCATCGTTTTGGCATCGGCGATCTCTCCCGCGAGGATTAAGGCTTCGGCCACCTGCGGCCTGTTGTCCTGATGGGCCAAACCCGCGAACAAACTTGGCAGCGTAAGTGTAAACCCAAATTGACGTTCAAAAATGTCAATTGTAGCGTCTGGTTATGATGCAAGTCTGTGTTTTTGCAATCCTGGGGCTTTCAAGTTCCGGCCCATGGTTCGTTACCATGCTGCTGGCTGCAAGCGCTTCGCCAGTTGCGGTTTCGCGCCGGTGCCCGACATGAGGCCCGCCGTGCACAGCAGCGTCCAGCCCCGCCCGTTTCTCACCTGGTTCGGCATTATTCGGCTTGGTCTTGTCCAGACCTCGCTTGGCGCGATTTTCGTGCTCACAACCTCGACACTCAACCGTGTGATGGTGGTGGAGCTGGCCTTGCCTGCCATTTTGCCGGGTCTGCTGGTCGGACTTCACTATGCCTTGCAGATCCTGCGCCCACGCTGGGGTTTTGGGGCCGACAAGGGGCAGCGTGCGACACCCTGGATCATCTTCGGCATGGGCATGCTTGCTCTGGGTGGCTTCATTGCGGCGCTCGCCACGGCGCTGATGAGCATCAACGTTCTGGCCGGCATCGCTCTTGCTGTTGCGGGTTTCATCTGCATCGGTGTCGGGGCCGGTGCGTCCGGCACATCGCTGCTGGTGCTGCTGGCCAAGCGGGTGCAGCCGGACCGGCGCGCACCGGCTGCAACGCTGGTCTGGCTCATGATGATTGCAGGCTTTGCCGGAACAGCCATCCTGTCCGGCCACTTCCTCGATCCGTTCTCCAACCTGCGCATGATCACCGTCGCGGGTGTTCTGTGCACATTGGCCTTCCTTGTGTCCGTTCTGGCCGTTTCAGGGATTGAAGGCGTGCCTGTCGCGCCGCAGGCCGATCAGCCAAAGCTGGAGGCCATGCCATTCCGCGAGGCGCTGCGCGAGGTCTGGTCCGAACCACGGGCGCGATTGTTCGCGATCTTTATCATGGTCTCGATGCTGGCCTACAGTGGGCAGGATCTGATTCTGGAGCCGTTTGCGGGGATTGTCTTCGGCTTCACGCCGGGCGGCTCGACCAAGCTGTCGGGCGTGCAGTACAGCGGTATTCTGGTCGGAATGATCTTTGTCGCCTTTGCCGCAGGTCCGCTGGCCAGGGGGCGGCTGGGTTCGCCGACCTTCTGGACCATGGTGGGCTGCGTGGCGTCCGCAGTCGTGCTTCTGACGCTTGTCATTGCCTCGAATGTCGGGCCGTCCTGGCCCCTGATCCCCAATGTCTTTGCCCTTGGCGTGGCCAATGGGATCTATGCCGCCGCCGCGATCGGCTCGATGATGACGCATGCGAGCAGCGGGCGCGCTGGCCGTGAAGGCACCCGCATGGGCATCTGGGGCGCGGGGCAGGCTCTGGCCATGGGGACGGGCGGGCTGATCGGCGCAGGCGCTGTCGATGCGGCCAAGCTCATGACCGGTTCGCCATTCATGGCCTATGCCAGCGTTTTCACGGCTGAGGCCATCTTGTTTCTGGTGTCCGCCCTGCTGGCGGCGAGGGTTGCCTCGCTCGCAGACAAGGCGCTGCCGACAACGCATCACCCCGGAATCGGGCACTCGCCATCACTGGACATCGGGAGCAGGCCATGACTGAAAATATCGGGAACCAACCTGTCGGGAACCAACCTGTTTTGGCAGATCACATCAACGCGGGAGCCAGTGCCGAAACCTTCGACGTGATCGTCGTGGGCGGTGGCCCGGCAGGTGCCACGGCTGCGGCTGATCTGGCGGCCAAGGGGCACAGCGTGCTGCTGCTCGACAAGGCAGGCCGCATCAAGCCGTGCGGCGGTGCGATCCCGCCACGCCTGATCCGCGATTTCCGCATTCCGGACGAACTGATCTGCGCCAAAATCTCGTCGGCCCGCATGATTCCGCCGTCGGCGAAGCATGTCGACATGCCGATCAGCACGGGCGGCTATGTCGGCATGGTCGACCGCGAAGGCTTCGATGAGTGGCTGCGGGAGCGCGCCAAAGAACAAGGCGCTGTCCGCCGCCGTGGCAGCTTCGAGCGGCTGACACGTGATGCGGATGGCATGTCCGTCGTGCACTATACCCCCAGGCTGATGGCCGGTGAGGCCGCTGACAGCAAACCCGCCGAGGTCCAGGTGCGTGGCCGCATGATCATCGGCGCTGATGGTGCCCGCTCCGGTGTGGCCCGTGCCGCCATCCCCGGCGCAGACAAGATCCCGTTTGTCTTTGCCTACCACGAGATCGTCCGGGCGCCGACGACAGCCAGCGAAGCCTATGATCCGGCACGCTGCGATGTGCACTACAATGGCCGCTTCTCTCCTGATTTTTATTCATGGGTGTTTCCGCATGGCGACACGATGAGCATCGGCACCGGCAGCGCCAACAAAGGCTTCAGCCTGCGAGGGGCGACCGCTGACCTGCGCAAGCATCTGGGCCTCGAGAATGCCGCCACCATCCGCCGGGAAGGCGCCCCCATTCCGCTGAAGCCGCTCAAGAAGTGGGACAACGGCCGTGACATCATCGTCGTGGGCGACGCTGCCGGGGTTGTTGCCCCGTCATCGGGAGAGGGTATCTACTACGCGATGGCCTGCGCCCGCTTTGCGGCAGATGCCGTGCATGAGGCGCTCGTCACGCGCGATGCCCGCGCACTGGCCATGGCGCGCAAGACCTTCATGAAGGCACATGGGCGCGTGTTCTGGATCCTCGGGATCATGCAATGGGTCTGGTATCGCAATGACCGGCTTCGCGAGCGCTTCGTGTCGATCTGCAAGGACAAGGATGTCCAGCGGCTGACATGGGAAGCCTACATGAACAAGGAACTGGTGAAGTCTGATCCGATGGCGCATGTGCGCATCTTCTTCAAGGATCTCGGGCATCTCATGGGCCTTGCCCGGACATGATCGACGCACTTGGGCAGCATTGGCAACCGATATTGACAGCCACAGTCATCGCTGTTGCGGTTGCTGCTGCCGGCGGCATCCTGACTGAAATCGGCCAATGGTACAATTCACTCCAGTTCCCGGCGTGGAAGCCGCCGAACTGGGTGTTCGGCCCGGTCTGGACAACCATTTTCACCTTGTGCGTCATCTCGGCTGTCATGGCCTGGATCGGGGCCGGATCGGCCACGCAGCGCGCCGGGCTGATTGGCCTGTTCGGGCTGAACGCAGCCCTCAACATCTTCTGGAACATCCTGTTCTTCCGCTGGCGCAGGCCTGATTGGGCGCTCATCGAAACGGTGTTCCTCTGGTTGTCCGTGCTGGCGCTGATGGTGTTCATCTGGCCGATTTCATCCACCGCCAGCCTGCTGCTGCTGCCTTACATCGTGTGGGTCAGCATCGCGGGTGTGCTGAACCTTGCCATTGTCCGTCTCAATGCTCCCTTCTATGGCCGGTCTGAACTGAGGAATATCTGACATGGCCGGTCCATTTCCGTTCACCGCGATTGTCGGACAGGACGAGATGAAGCGAGCGTTGCTGGTGGCGGCGGTTGATCCCACCATTGGCGGCGTGCTGATCTTTGGTGATCGCGGCACCGGCAAGTCCACCGCCGTCAGGGCGCTGGCGCAGCTGCTCCCGCCCATGAAGGCGGTGGAGGGCTGCCCGTATCACTGCGATCCGGCCCGGCCTGCAAGCGCCTGCGCGCACTGCACTCCGGGCACAAGGCTGACCGCGAGGACCATGTCCGTGCCGGTGGTGGATTTGCCGCTCGGGGCCACCGAGGACCGGGTGGTCGGTGCACTCGACATCGAACGGGCACTGGCGCACGGTGAAAAGGCGTTCGAGCCTGGCCTGCTTGCCCGCGCCCACAGGGGCTTTCTCTACATCGATGAAGTGAATCTGCTGGAAGATCATCTCGTCGATCTGCTGCTCGATGTGGCGGCGTCAGGCGAGAACGTGGTGGAGCGCGAAGGCCTCAGCGTGCGTCATCCCGCCAGGTTCGTGCTGATTGGCAGCGGCAACCCCGAAGAGGGTGAGTTGCGGCCCCAGTTGCTGGACCGGTTTGGTTTGTCAGTCGATGTGCGCACGCCCACCGACATCGCCATGAGGGTCGAGGCCGTCAAGCGCCGTGATGCGTTTGACCGCGACCCCGTCGCTTTCGCGGCTTCATATCAGGCGGACGAGGAGCGCCTCCGCAAGAAGCTGACCGCTGCAAAACGCCTTTTG
>JANMIB010000334.1:0-14424 GCA_031375605.1 Allobosea sp.
GGCTCGTCAGGCGCATCACGGTCGCGAAATTCTATCCCCTGATTTACGCGATGCTGCTTCTGGTGGGGCTGAAGCTGACCTATGACGGGGTGACGGGGCTGATCTGACCTCATGGGCCATGCCGCGATATTTTGCATGATCTGGCATATCGCTCCATCATGATCCGGATTTTCATGAGTGGAGTGCTGCGATGAGCCATGCAACCTATGCCCGTGATCTTGACAAGAATGCTGCGAACCACCAGCCTCTCACTCCGCTCGGGTTCCTGGAGCGTGCTGCATCGGTCTTTCCCGAGCGCACCGCCATCATCCATGGCAATTTACGCCGCACATATGCCACGTTCCATGACCGCAGCCTGAGGCTGGCTTCGGCCCTTTCCCGGCTCGGTATCGGGCGAGGGGACACGGTCGCCGTGATGCTGGCGAACACACCGGCCATGCTGGAATGTCACTACGGCGTGCCGATGACGGGCGCTGTGCTCAACACGCTGAACACCAGGCTGGATGCGGCGACTATCGCTTTTTCGCTCGACCATGGCGAAGCCAAGGTGCTGATCACCGACCTCGAGTTCTCGCACATCACAGGCCCGGCCCTGGCCTTGGCCAAAAACAAGCCGATCGTGATCGATGTTGACGATCCTGAATATAATGGCCCCGGCAACAGGCTTGGTGAGATGGACTATGATGATCTGCTGACCGGAGGCGACCCGTCATATGCCTGGTGCCGACCCGAGGACGAGTGGGATGCGATTGCGCTGAACTATACATCGGGCACAACCGGCGACCCGAAAGGCGTGGTCTATCATCACCGCGGTGCGCATCTGCTGGCACTCGGCAACATCGTCACCTGCGGCATGCCCAGGCACCCGGTCTATCTGTGGACGCTGCCGATGTTCCATTGCAACGGCTGGTGCTTTCCATGGTCGATCTCGGTGGTGGCAGGCACCCATGTCTGTCTCAGGCATGTTCGCGCCAAGGCCATGTATGATGCCATTGCGGACCATGGCGTGACCCACCTGTGCGGCGCGCCCATCGTGATGTCAGCCTTGCTCAATGCGCCTGCCGCCGACAAACGCGCCCTGCCACATGTCGTGCAGTTCTACACAGCCGCCGCACCCCCGCCGGAAGCCACGCTGGCCGCGATGGCCGGGGCCGGTTTCAATGTGACGCACCTTTACGGGCTGACCGAGGTTTATGGCCCTGCCGTGGTCAATGACTGGCATGGCGAATGGGACCGGCTTGAGGCTGCCGAGCAAGCCCGGCTCAAGGCGCGCCAAGGCGTGCGCTACAACGCGCTGGAGGAGCTGGACGTGCTCGACCCGGACAGCCTTGAGCCAGTGCCGCGCGATGGCATCAGCATGGGCGAGGTGATGTTCCGCGGCAATGTCGTGATGAAGGGTTATCTCAAGAACCCTGCCGCCAGCGCTGCCGCCTTCAAGGGCGGATGGTTCCACTCCGGCGATCTGGGCGTGCGCCATCCGGATGGCTATATCCAGCTCAAGGACCGTTCCAAGGACATCATCATCTCGGGCGGTGAAAACATTTCGTCGATCGAAGTCGAGGATGCGCTCTACAAGCACCCTTCGGTTCAGGCGGCAGCCGTGGTTGCAAGACCCGACGAGCGGTGGGGCGAGACGCCCTGTGCCTTTATCGAACTGAAGCCCGGCAGCCTTGCGACATCAGACGAGATCATCGTGTGGTGCCGAAGCCTGCTGGCGAGCTTCAAATGCCCGCGCCACGTGATCTTCATCGAGTTGCCCAAGACATCAACTGGCAAGATCCAGAAGTTCCGTTTGCGCGAGATGGCGAAAACAGCCTGAAACACCAGAAAGCGGGGCCAAGAAGAGAGCCGAGAAGAGAGCCGAGAAGAGAAATGCCCCGGCAATGTGCCGAGGCAGGACAGTCAGTGAACCTTTGTCTGCGCTGCCGGCAATGTCGCCTTGAACTTTGCGATCTCGTCCTTCAGGTGCAGCTTCTTTCGCTTCATTTGCGCCAACTCGGTGGCACTTGCCGATGGGTGGGCCAGTGCGTGTTCCAGTGCGCTTTCGAGCGCCTTGTGCTTTTTTTCGAGTTCGACGAGATGGGTCTGAAGCGACATGAAGTCCTCCGTGTTGTGACGAGCTGTGACAAACTGCGACACTGGTGATTCTGGCAGATGATGAGCGGGCTGTCCAATTTCAGCCGTGCGCTGCAACATGAAAATGGGAGCGCTGCAGACTGAAAATTTAAGCTCCTCACGGCTTGCCGAGATCGCACATGCACCGTAGCCTTTTTGCCAGCACAGCTTCGCCTGTGATTGCGGCCAAAAGAGAGCAGCACCCGATGATGCGTTTTGATCTTGACGAGGAACGGATAGCCGCACTCGAAACCGAACTGTACCGGATGAGGCAGGAACACGGAGATCTCGATGCCGCGATCCTTGCACTTGAACGCATGCCTCTGATCGACCAGATCCAGATCATGAGGCTCAAACGCCGCAAGCTCTATCTCAAGGACCGCATCTACATCATCGAGGACCAGCTCACGCCCGACATCATCGCCTGACACGACCTGCCTGCCATTTCATGTGCAGGTTTGGTTCACCCACAGATTTGGTTGATGTGCAGGTTTGCTTGCAGGACCGGCACCTTGCAGGCTAGAGCAGCAAGTTCAAAACTGATGACGGTTCTGGGCAAGAGCCGTGCATTCCGTCATCTTGACCTGTCGCCGCCATCTTGAAACCGGATATCGTTCATGTCGTCCGTCCCAGTCACTGTGGCCATCATCATGGGCAGCCAGTCCGACTGGGCCACCATGCGCCATGCTGCGGAAACGCTGAAGGTGCTGGAGGTGGCGGCGGAAACCAGGATCGTCTCGGCCCACCGCACGCCGGACCGGCTGGTGGCCTTCGCCAAGGGCGCAAAGGCTGCGGGCCTTCAGGTGATCATTGCCGGCGCGGGCGGGGCTGCCCATCTGCCTGGCATGACCGCTGCGATGACAAGCCTGCCGGTGTTCGGCGTTCCGGTCGAATCCAAGGCGCTGTCAGGTCAGGACAGCTTGCTTTCGATCGTGCAGATGCCAGCCGGCATTCCTGTCGGCACGCTGGCCATTGGCAAGGCGGGCGCGGTGAATGCGGCGCTGCTGGCCGCGGCAGTCCTGGCCCTGCACGATCCTGCGTTGGCGGTGCGCCTCGAAGCCTGGCGTCAGCGCCAGACGGATGCTGTCGCTGAAAGCCCCCATGATGACGCCTGACACTGGGCCGGGAGACATCGCCAGAGCCTTGGCTCCCGATAGAGTCTTGGCTCCGGGTAAAGTCTTGGCTCCGGGTTCGACCATCGGCATCCTGGGCGGCGGACAACTTGGCAGGATGCTTGCCATGGCTGCTGCCCGGCTCGGGTTGAAATGCCATATCCTTGCGCCGGAAGCGGACAGTCCTGGATTCGATGTCGCTGCTGCACACACGGTTGCCAGCTACACCGACATGACAGCGCTTGCCGCACTGGCTGAAGCTGTCGACGCCGTGACGTTCGAGTTCGAGAATGTCCCTGTCGAGGCTGTGCAATTTCTGGAAGCGCGGGTGCCGGTGCGGCCCGGCTCCAGGGCACTGGCGGTCGCGCAGGACCGGCTGGCGGAAAAGCGGCTGGCAAGATCGCTCGGTGCCGTCACGGCCGAGTTCGCCAGTGTGACCACGCGGGAGGAACTTACTGAAGCGATCAGCGCCATCGGCGTGCCTGCCGTGCTGAAAACCGTGCGCCTCGGTTATGACGGCAAGGGACAGGCCAAGATCATCGCACCCGCTGATGCTGATGCAGCCTGGGCCGCGATGGGTGGTCAGCCGGCCATCCTGGAACGTTTCGTCCATTTTGACTGCGAGGTTTCGGTCGTTGCGGCACGCGGGCTCGATGGCAGCTTCAAGGCTTATGATGTGACCGAGAACGAGCATCGCAACCATATCCTGCACCGTTCGGTTGCACCGTCGCGGCTGTCCGCCGAGACCGCGGCAAAGGCTGTCAGCACGGCACGGCAACTTGCCGATGCGCTTGCGTATGTCGGCGTTCTCGGGGTCGAGTTTTTCGCATTCGCGGATGCTGAGGCTGGCGCGCTCTGCGTCAACGAAATCGCTCCGCGCGTTCACAACTCCGGTCACTGGACAATGGATGCCGCAGCCACGTCCCAGTTCGAGCAGCACATCCGCGCTGTCGCCGGCTGGCCGCTTGGCGCAACGGACCGCCTTGCTCCGGTGGCCGAGATGATCAACCTGATCGGAGACGAGGCGCATGACTGGTTGCGAATTGTTGCTGATCCGTCCGCCCGCCTGCACCTTTATGGCAAGGAGGAGGCCCGTCCGGGCCGCAAGATGGGCCATGTCAATCGCTTGCTGGACACGCCAGCACAGTGAAATGCGTGCGACAGAGCATTGCGCGCAAAACTGGGAACCGGTTTTTGTGAAACCGCAATGCTCTGGCTCGGGATCATCTGAAACAGTGTTTTTGCAGCGGTTCAGTGTGGACACCTCCGCTCTTATTTGGTATGTGCGCCACTTCTGAATGCGACATCTTCACTTGGTGCCTCGTTCAAATTCCTTTTCAACCCGTCACAAGCAGGTCACACGTGCAGGTTCTCGTTCGCGAAAATAACGTTGATCAGGCGCTCCGCGCCCTGAAGAAGAAGATGCAGCGCGAAGGTATCTTCCGCGAAATGAAGCTGCGCGGTCACTATGAGAAGCCGTCCGAAAAGAAGGCCCGCGAAAAGGCCGAGGCTGTTCGCCGTGCTCGCAAGCTGGTGCGCAAGCGCCTCCAGCGCGAAGGACTTCTGCCGCCTTCCAAGCCGCGTGTGATCGCCGGTGCGAAGCCGCCACGGGTCTGAATTCCTGCGCTTTTGCATGTGCCACGTGGTTTTCACAAACCGATGTGGTCAAGTTTCTTGATCAAAATGCCCTGGCGTCTGGATGCTTGCCTTCCAGACGCCATTTTTTGTCTGGAAGAGCTGAATGTCGAGCCGCATGGTCGGGGCTTGGTGATTAGACACCTTTGCATCCTTGACTTGCGGCGTACTGAGTTGAATTTTTGTCGCATATCGTGATGCAAAACCTGTTTCCAGTTTTGTGGAATATGCTTCCAAGGAGTGAGACGGCATGAAACTCGGGCGTTTTGCGATGATCGTTTCGCTCGCTGGTACCCTTGGCGCGTGCGACACCGTTTCAGCCCTTGGCCCCGGCGCCGGTGTGGCCGAACTCGAAACGGGTGACAACCCGGCAACTTCAGTCAACATTTCGTCCCTGTCGGAAGTGGTCAACCGGCGTCCGAATGATCCTGAAGCCTACAATCAACGTGGTGCAGCCTATGCGCGCAGCGGACGGTTTTCGGATGCGATCGCGGATTTTTCGAAAGCCGTCAGTCTCGATCCGGGCTTTGCGCCAGCTTATACCAACCGTGGCCTCGCACAGCGCCAGAGCGGGCGCAACGAGGCCGCGATGCAGGATTTCAGCCGCGCCATTCAGTCCAATCCCAATTATGCACCTGCCTATCTGGCCCGCGGCAACCTCTTGCGTGCGCAAAACCAGCTCGGCGAAGCGGTGGGGGATCTCAACCAGGCGATCAGGCTCAACCCTGAGGGAGCGGAAGCGCTGCATGCGCGCGGTCTGGTGTATCAGCGCCAGGGCAACCACCGCCAGGCCGTGCAGGATTTCGACTCGGCCATCGACCGCAATCCCTACAACGCTCCGCCCTACACAGCCCGTGGCCAGAGCCTTGTCGAGCTTGGACAATATGACAAGGCGCAGGAAGATTTCACCGCCTCGCTCAATGTCGACAACCGCAATGCCGATGCGTGGGCTGGCCGCGGGCTGGCTTTCGAGCGGCTCAACCGGCGCAATGACGCCAGCGAGAATTACCAGCGCGCACTCAGCCTCGACAACAACAATGCCGTGGCGCGGGCTGGGTCATCGCGGCTTGGCGGCTTATCCAGGCTGTGACTTAGGGCTGCATGTTTGCCTGTACCCAGGCCTTGACCTTCGGCAGCAGCACGCGGCCCACATCCGGCACATGGCAACGGCCTTCGATCACGCTGAAATCGGGCGCGGCCGGGAAGGCTGCCATCAACCTCCGGCTCTCGCTGAGAGGGATCAGCCAGTCGCTGGTGCAGTGTTGCGCGATGACGGGAATTCTGACCTGTGGCGCTGCACGGATCGACCAGAACGGGTCGCGTGACAAAAGCGTGACCGGAAGCCATGGAAAACGCATGGCTCCGAGATCAGCAATCGAAGCATAGGGCGAATCCAGCACCAGCAGCGCTGCAGGCTGGGTGGCCGCCACTCCGACCGCGACACCCGTGCCGAGTGACTCGCCGAACAGGATGATGCGAGACGGCGCAACACGCTCCGCCACGAAGGCATGGCCTGCCAGACCGTCAAGGCGCAGACCCGTTTCCGACGGTGTGCCCGTGGAGCCACCATAACCGCGCCAGCTGACGGCCAGCATGCCAGCGCCATCGTCGGTCATCTGGCGAAAACGCCCCGCGCGACGTGTGAGATTGGCACCATTGCCGTGCAGATAGAGATAGACCGGATTTCGCGCGCCGCGCGGCGGCTTGTACCACGCGTTCAGGGTTTCGCCGTCCGAGGTCGTGAGCTTGACGGCTTCTGCGCCGGGGAAGCGCGCAACGTCACCGGACACATCGCGGGTATCTGGAACGAACAGCATGGAGCGCTGGACAGCATAGACATAAGCGCCGAGCGCCACATAGCAGAGGGCGGCGACGACAAACACTCCGGCAAGTCCCCGGTTCAGCCAGCGCGGCATGACGCTCTGTCGAGTGGACGCTGAGGTGCTGCTCATCAATCCAGCCGTTTTATCCGTTCGATGTTGTAGGTCTGGTAGCCCAGATGCTCATAGAGCCGGTCTGCAGGCGTGTTGCCGGCCAGCACGCCGATGTAGATGGTGCGCATGTCGCTGGCGCGGGCGAAATCCTCCGCCCCGGCGATCAGCGCCTGCCCGAGCCCTTGGCCCCTTGCTGCTTCGGTAATGACCAGTTCGGCGATGTAGGCATGGCGGCTGAACCGTTCGTGGACATAGGCCTGTGCGCTCTCGATGATGCAGAGCAGATAGCCCATGATCTTGCCGTCCACCTCTGCCACAAGTTCGGTCCCGCCATGCTCTGCCATGCGCCGCCGATTGCCTGCCAGCCCGCTGGCCGCAGCCTTGCGCCCGGTCGCGCGGTCACTTGTTATCGCGTTCTCATAGAGGTTCAGTTCCCAGATGAGGTCTATGACCGCCTCGCGGTCGGCGTCGTCCATCTCACGGATCAGGTGCATGGTCATATGCGGTTCGCATCCAGACGTGTCATCCCCGGCAGCCTGAAGGGCCGGGAAGGGGGTCCAAATCTACCTGCAAAGAGATGGATGCCCTTCCCGACGCTTGCGCCGTCGCCGGAAATGACACCAACACTCAGTGTGCCAGCGCTTTCACGATGCTCTCGACCATCTTCTTGGCGTCGGCGAGCAGCATCATGGTGTTGGTGCGGTAAAACACCTCGTTGTCGATGCCTGCATAACCGACACCGCCCATGCCGCGCTTGATGAAGAGCACCGTGCCGGCCTTTTCCACGTCCAGAACCGGCATGCCGTAGATGGGCGAGGTCTTGTCGGTCTTTGCGGCCGGGTTGGTCACGTCGTTGGCGCCGATGACGAAGGCGACATCTGCCTGGCCGAACTCCGAGTTGATGTCTTCAAGTTCGAAAACCTCGTCATATGGCACATTGGCTTCCGCCAGCAGCACGTTCATATGGCCCGGCATGCGGCCTGCAACCGGATGGATGGCATACTTGACCTCGACGCCTTCCTTCTTCAGCAGATCGCCCATCTCGCGCAGCGCGTGCTGGGCCTGCGCGACCGCCATGCCGTAGCCCGGCACGATGATGACCTTCTGTGCGTTCTTCATGATGTAGGCAGCATCCTCGGCAGAGCCAGCCTTGTAGGGCTTGGCCTCGGTTGCCGAAGCTGCGCCGCCTTCATCGACACCAAAGCCGCCAAGGATGACGGAAATGAAGCTGCGATTCATCGCCTTGCACATGATGTAGGACAGGATCGCGCCGGACGAGCCGACCAGTGCGCCCGTGATGATCAACGCCATGTTGCCAAGCGTGAAGCCGATGCCCGCTGCAGCCCAGCCCGAATAGCTGTTGAGCATCGACACGACGACGGGCATGTCCGCGCCGCCGATGGGCACGATCAGCAGGATGCCGAGCGCGAAGGAAACCAGCACGATCAGCCAGAACACAACGGTGCTCTGCGTCACCATGAACACGACCAGCAAAAGCACGAGCGCGACACCAAGGCCGATGTTGATGGCGTGGCGTTGCGGCAACATGATCGGCTTGCCCGACATGCGCCCGTCAAGTTTCAGGAACGCGATAATCGAGCCGGTGAAGGTAATCGCGCCGATGGCAGCACCAAGCCCCATCTCGAACAGGCTGGCAGGCTTGATCAGCCCGCCCTTGGCGATGCCGAAGGCTGCGGGGGCATAAAGTGCCGCGCCTGCCACCAGCACGGCGGCAAGACCGACGAGCGAGTGGAAGAAGGCCACAAGCTGCGGCATCTGGGTCATCTGCACGGTCTTGGCCATGTAGGCGCCGATGCCGCCGCCAATGCCCAGCCCAACCAGGACCAGCAACCAGCCTGAAAAGCCCGATGGCCGGAAAAAGATCACGGTGGTGAGAATGGCGATGGCCATGCCGACCATGCCGTAGATGTTGCCCTGACGGCTGGTCGTGGGGTGCGAAAGCCCCCTGAGCGCCATGATGAAGAGAATGCCTGCCACCAGATAGAGCAGGGCTGAGAGATTGGCGGCCATGAGATGTCAGCCCTTCTTCTTGTACATCGCGAGCATGCGCTCTGTGACGAGGAAGCCACCGAAAATGTTCACGGAAGCCAGTATGAGCGCGATGAAGCCCATCGCTTTCGCCCACCACGGACCGCTGTCCAGCGCACCGGCGCTCGAGACACCGACGGCAAGGAGGGCACCGACCACGATGACCGAGGAAATCGCATTGGTCACGGACATGAGCGGGGTGTGCAGCGCGGGCGTCACGGACCACACCACATAGTAGCCAACCGCAACCGCGAGCGCGAACACCGCCAGCTGGAACACCAGCGGATCGATCGCGCCGCCTGTGGCAGCGCTCGCGGCAGCGCCGGCACCATCGGCAATGCTCTGGATCGCTTTCAAGGCCTCGCCGGCCTTGGTCGCTGCGGCATCAGCTGCGGCCTTGGCGTCCTGGGCCTGTTTCAGGAGTTCCTGCGGAGTTGCCATGGGTGTCGTTCCTGTCAGCTCGGATATGTGAATGAAGGCGTATGACCGGTTCGTGCGTGGATGACCGGATCAGCTTTTGGGCTGGAAATTCGGATGGACGACAGCGCCGTCCCTGGTCAGCAAGGTCGCCTTGACCAGTTCGTCCTCCCAGTCGGGGCTGAGTTTCTTCTCTTTCTTGTCGATCATGGTCTCGACGAAGGCGTAAAGGTTCTTGGCATAGAGCGCCGATGCGGTGGCGGGCAGGCGGCCTGCCACATTTAGGTGGCCGACGATTCTGACACCGTTGCTTGTGACAACAATCTCTCCCGGCTTCGCCAGTTCGCAGTTTCCGCCACGCTCGACGGCCAGATCGATGATCACGGAGCCGGGCTTCATGCTCATCACCATGGCACTGCTGACAAGCCTGGGTGCCGGGCGACCGGGGATCAGCGCGGTGGTGATCACGATGTCCTGCTTGGCAATGTGGCTTGCCGTGAGTTCGGCCTGCTTGGCCTGGTATTCTTTCGACATTTCCTTGGCATAGCCACCGGATGTCTGGGCTTGCTTGAACTCCTCGTCCTCAACAGCGAGGAATTTGGCGCCGAGCGACTCGACCTGCTCCTTCGTGGCAGGGCGCACGTCGGTTGCGGTCACGACTGCGCCCATCCGGCGTGCCGTGGCAATGGCCTGCAGGCCAGCAACCCCTACCCCCATGATAAACACGCGCGCGGCTGGCACCGTGCCTGCCGCTGTCATCATCATCGGCATGGCCCGGCCATATTCGGCAGCGCCATCAATCACCGCGCGGTATCCGGCCAGATTGGCCTGGGATGACAGCACATCCATGACCTGCGCACGCGTGATGCGCGGCATCAGCTCCATGGAGAAGGCAGAGATGCCTGCCTTTGCCATGGCGGCAAGCGCCTCATCCTGGCCATAGGGGTCCATGATCGCGATGACGATGGCACCAGACTTGATGTTCTTGAGTTCAGCCTCACCGGGCCTGCGCACCTTGAGCACGATGTCGGCGTCCTTGGCGGCATCCTTGGCGTTTTTGGCGACAGTCGCGCCTGCGGCCTCGAAATCCGCATCGACGATGCCCGCACTTGCGCCCGCGCCCTTCTCGATGGTGATGCTGGCACCCAGCGCTGCAAACTTCTTCACCGTTTCCGGTGTTGCAGCGACGCGGGATTCAGTACCTTGGGCTTCTGCCAGAACAGCGATGCGCATGGGAAAATATCTCCGGAAAACAACGACTTAGAACATGCGGCACAAACAGAATATCTGTCTTGGGCCAAAACCATGCTCCTGTCTGTGACAATCAGTGGGGCGTGCCGCCGCCTGCCATGAAGGCGAGCGCCATCAGCATCAGCACGAACGGAACAGCAGGTGCACGCCAGCCGATCTTCGGTGAGGCGATGCCCACGGCAGCGGTAATGAGTGCAAGGATGGTCCCAAAAATCGTGGTGAGCCAGGCATGCTTCACACCACCGACAGCCAGCGCGGCCACGATGGCCAGGCATGCCACCGTGGCAACTTCCGTGAAGTGGATGAAGCCCTTGAAGGTGTCTTCGTGCGCGTTGTAGTCCATCGCCGGATGGCCTGTGTCGCTGGTCTTGCCGTGGTCGGCCATGAATGCCCCCGAACTTTCGTCGATCAGAACATGAAATCCCCGATCAGCCTGTAGCGCAAGGACATGACCGGTTGCAACGAGTCAACGCCAGAATTGCACGCCATTTGATCAGGTGCGTCATCTTTTGCGGCCATGGCTGCATAAATATCCAGCATCTCCCGCTGTCTGGAGCACGGCGTGTTTCGATGGAACCGAAACCGTGCCCCCCATCGCCGCCCGTATTATGACAAGCCAACCTGTGCCAGCGCCGATTGTTGCCGCGCTGCGACGTTCTCGGCTGAAAAATTCTCGAGCTCTTCCTCGATCAGGCGGAAGAAGTTCATCTCCGTCCTGAGATGCAGGAACACACCGCCCAGTCCGATGGCGGCCCGGTCCATGAACACGAATTCCTGCGGCACGGTGACGGGGCCTTTCTCCTTCAGGGCCTGATGCACGCTGAAGGCTTCCCTTCGGCCATACTCGCCTGGGCTGACGCCATCCGCGATGGTGCGCACACGGTCATCCAGAAGCGGCCCATAGATGAACTTCGCCCAGATGTTGAGGATGTCGATCAGATCCTTGCTCAGGTTCTTGAAGCCCCAGACCTCGTAGGCATGGACAATCTGAGCCATGTCGCCTTTCAGAAGCCCGTTGCGAAGCTCATTGACGCCGTTCACAAAGCTTGAGGGGAAAATCCTGACGCAGCCATAGTCGAGCAGGTTAAGCCCGCCCGGACGGCCCCCTTCATCAAACACGGTGTAGTTGCCCAGATGCGGGTCGCCATGGATCACGCCGTAGCGGATGAAGGGCCGCCACCAGGCATGAAACATCGCCCGTGCAATCAGGTTCCGGCTCTCCAGATCAGCGTCCTTGTGCGTCAGCAGTTTCGTGCCATCCAGCCAGTGCATCGTGAGCAGGCGCTTGGTCGAAAGCGACGCGTCGATCTTCGGCACGCGCACATCATCGGTCCCGTCCAGCATCAGGTCGTAAAGCGCCGCGTGCTTGGCCTCGCGGTGGTAATCCAGCTCCTCGCGGACCCGCGCGCCCAGTTCCTTGGCAATCTCGCGGGTGTCGATGGCACTGTCCATCCGCCGGTGCAGGGCCAGCAGAAGCTGGAGCTGGCTCAGGTCCGCCTCGACCGCCGATTCCATGTCCGGATACTGCAATTTGCAGGCAAGGCGCACACCCTCCTTCGAGGTCGCCTTGTGGACCTGGCCAAGCGAGGCAGCGGCGGCAGGTTTGAGATCAAACTCAGCGAAGCGGCCACGCCAGTTGCCGCCAAGCTCGGCCATCATGCGGCGGTTGACGAAGGCTGCGCCCATCGGCGGAGCCTCGGACTGGAGCTTTTGCAGTTCCTCGGCATATTCGGGCGGCACGACATCGGGAATGGTGGCGATGAGCTGCGCCACCTTCATCAATGGCCCCTTGAGCCCGCCCAGGGCCTGCGCCAGCGAAGCTGCATTCCTGGCATCGCCCGCGCTGGAGCGGCCCGTCAGGAAGGATGTCGCGATCCTGGCTGCAACGCCGCCCACATTTGTGCCGACGCGGGCATAGCGCGATGCGCGGGCGGAAAAACGGTTCTTCTCGGTGTCGGGAGGCATGCTCATGATCTATCACATAAGCTGCAGGACCATCAGCGCCAAGTTGCAACAGCGTCGCGGCACGAGACGCACCAGATCATGCAGCTTCAGGTCACGCTGGTTTCAGGTGATCGCCGATCCAGCGCGAAAGACCCTCTTCGCGGATTTCCCCGGCAGCAAGGGCCAGCATCACAACGGTTGCTTCTGCGGGCGTCATGTTCAATTCGCGGTCGTTCAACCCCAGAAAGACGATGAGCCCGGCAAAGGCTGCTCTTTTGTTGCCATCGGTGAACGTGTGATTACGTGACAAGCCGAACGCACAGGCAGCCGCCAGAACCGCAATATCAGTCTCGCCATAGGCAAACTTGTTGGGTGCTCGCGCAAGTGCTGATTCCAGCAATCCGCGATCCCTGAGACCTTCTGGACCGCCGAAGATGGCCAATTGCTCGGCATGGATATCGATCATGATCTCGACATCAAGCCAGACCGGCCCGATCATTTTGCCAACTCCTTGAAGGTGTCGGCGTAATCCTTGAAAGCCTTGCGTGCTAGGATCATGGCGCGCGCATGCTTCGGATCATAGGGACTGAGCTTCAGTACCCGTTCGGTCTGTTCACTCACATGCAGCTTGTCGCCCACGGCAAGGTTCAACCGGGCCAGGAGTTCCTTCGGCAGGATCAGCCCGACCGAATTGCCGATCTTGCGGACCTGCAGCACATGCGCGCCAGCCGTCGCGGCGGCATCGACTTTCGGGTCTTGCGCGTTCGGGTCTTGCGCAGTCATGGCAGCCACTCCGTTACACAGATTGTATAATACGCCTATGGAGCCCATTCAAACATTCAGCGCGGCGCGCACCTGTGCAGCACTGGCCAATGTGCCACCCGCCTTGAGGATGAGCCGTGCGGCGTGTTCAACCAGCGCGCGGTTGGATCTTGTCTCACCGAAAGCCGCGTCTTCCAGACCGGCCCTGATGTGCACGCCGCGCGCCACCGCCAGAGGTACGAGGCAAGAGATGTCGACGCGCAAGCCAGCGATCATGACCGGTGCGCCGGGAGCACATTCGGACAAAAGTGCCAGATGGGCCTCAAGCGCCCATTCCCTCGGCGGGAAACCCCAGAGAAATTCATCGGAGAACATCAACCGGTAGATCGGTACCGGCAAGGCGGGATAGCAGGCGGCCAAAGCAGCCCCCGCACGGGTAAACCCCGGTTCGTAAATGGCAAAACTGGGGTGCAGGCGGTGGCGTTCGGCAATCTCGAGCCCCTCGCGGATATGCTCCTCCGGGTTCTGATAGATGAAACCGACCCGGTTGGCCGCAAGGTCGTCAGCCGCCGCGAAGTTGACGCTGCCCGGATCAATCACGCCCCATTCAACCAGCCCCCTGCGGCCAAGCTCGTCAAGATGGGCATAGCGTCCGGAGGCCGAGACAACATCACCCGCAAAGCCGGACCCTGCGATGGGAATCGTCGGATAGACGATCACGTCGATCGCAGACCTGATGCCTTCGATGGCGCGGGCATAGAGCTGCCAGTCCTCGGTCTGTCGTCCCGTCTCTTCGTCATAGACATGCAGATGGACAATCGCAGCGCCTGCTTGCGCGGCAGCGATCCCGTCCGCGATGATCTCGCCTGTGCTGACAGGGATGCCCGGCTGGCGCGTCCGGCCCCAGGGGCCGTTGATTGCCGCCTCGAGCCAGATCGGGTGCATCACCCCATCTCTTCCAGTTCGATGATCATGCGCTCGATCAGGCCCAGCCCGATCTGCCAGAAGCCGGGGTCGCGCGCATCAAGCCCGAAAGGCGCAAGGACTTCGGAGTGGTGCTTTGTCCCGCCAGCGGCGAGCAGCGCAAAATAACGGTCCTGAAATCCGTCAGCGGAATGTTCATAGACGCCGTAGAGCGAATTCACGAGGCAGTCACCGAAGGCGTAGGCATAGACATAGAACGGCGAATGGATGAAGTGCGGAAT
>JANMIB010000341.1:0-5329 GCA_031375605.1 Allobosea sp.
CCAAGGAGGTCGAAAGCGAGATCGACGCCATGCCGGGTGTGGTTGAAAGCGCCGTGATCGGTATTCCCCACAAGGATTTCGGTGAGGGCGTCACGGCGGTGGTGGTCTGCGCCAAGGGCGTTGCACTGGATGAGAAGGCCATTGTTGCCGCGCTGGAGCAGAGACTGGCCGGGTTCAAGCAACCCAAGCGTGTGATCATCGTCGATGATCTGCCGCGCAACACGATGGGAAAAGTGCAGAAGAACCTGCTGCGCGAGCAATACAAAGCGCTTTACGCTTGATGGCCTGCTGAAGCGGGAACCGTGCCAAACACGTTGGCAAGCTCCGAGATGATGGCATCGGGCTTTGTCTCGACGCTGACGGGGTAGGCGTGCTCGTCCGGCGTGGGCATTTCCAGCGTCGCAAACTGGCTGTCGAGCAAGGCGGGGGGCATGAAATGCGCCTGCCGCGCGGCGATGCGGGCTGCAAGCAGCTCTTTTGATCCATGCAGATGCACAAGGCGGATGTCAGCCCGCGATGTCCGGAGCCGGTCGCGGTAGCCGCGCTTGAGCGCGGAGCAGGTCACAACGGCAGGCTCGCCAGCGTCGGCGCGGTCGTTCATCCAGGCAACGATGGCATCAAGCCAGGGCCAGCGGTCAGCATCCACCAGCGGGATGCCTGCAGACATTTTCGCGACATTGGCCGGTGGATGAAAGCTGTCCGCATCGCGGAACGTCCAGCCAAGCCGTTTTGCGAGGCCCGCCGCCACCGTGGTCTTGCCACACGAGGCAACACCCATCACCACGATGACAGTCATGACTTTTTGCTCTCGACATGACCGCCAAAGCCCTTACGCATGGCTGACAGCACTTTTTCGGCAAATGTGTGCGCCTTGCGTGAGCGGAAACGGGTGTAGAGCGCGCTCGTCAGCACTTCGGCTGGGGTCGCGGTCTCGATCGCAGCCTGCACGGTCCAGCGGCCTTCGCCGGAATCATCGACATGGCCCGAATAGCTGCCCAGATCAGCGTCTTCGGCCAGAGCCTGTGCGGTCAGATCGAGCAGCCACGATGTCACGACCGAACCGCGCCGCCAGGTTTCGGCGATGTCGGCCACGTTAAGCTGAAGCCGATGTTCCTCCGGCATGGCATCGCCGCCGACATTGCGCAGGATGTCGAAACCCTCCGCATAGGCCTGCATCATGCCGTATTCGATGCCATTGTGGATCATCTTGACGAAGTGGCCGGCGCCTGCAGGCCCGGCATGGATATAGCCAAGCTCGGGGCGCGCATCCTGTCCGTCCCGTCCGCCGGTTCGTTCAATCTCGCCAAGGCCTGGGGCGAGGGCGCGGAAGATGGGATCGAGCCTGTCCACAGCGGATTTCTCACCGCCGATCATCAGGCAATAGCCACGTGCCAGACCATGAACGCCGCCGCTGGTGCCGATGTCGAGATAGGTGATGCCTTTCGCCTCGAGGGCTTTTGCCCTGCGCATGTCATCTTTCCAGAATGTGTTGCCCCCGTCGATGATCGTGTCGCCCGGTTGCATCAGGCCCGACAGTTCCGCAATGGCCTGTTCGGTGATGTCGCCAGCGGGTAGCATGACCCAGACCGTGCGCGGCGTTTCCAGTGCCGCAACCATGGCGACCAGCGAGCCGACAGCTCTGGCGCCTTCCGCAGCAAGTGCAGCGCCGGGCTTGGGGTCACGGTCAAAAACAACGGCATTGTGGCCATCACGCATCAGGCGGCGCACGAGATTGGCACCCATGCGGCCAAGGCCGACCATTCCAAGTTCCATCAGATCATCCTCTTTGGTCGTTTCACTGGCGCGAGGCCAACGCCAGACGCGAGACGGCATCGGCGATGACCGGCGGTGTGGCATTGGCGAACGCCATGCGCAAATGGCCATCCTGACCAGGCCCGAAATAAGAGCCGGGGAGGGCGAGCACGCCCCAGCGCCGTGCCAGCATTTCTGACACCTGTGCAGACGGCGTGTCGCCGAATGGGTGCCTCACATAGGCGAAATACGCGCCGACCTGATCCACTGACCAGCCGTTGAGACCGCGCATCGCAGACTTGAACAGGGCCGCCCGCGTGTTGATGTCCAGCCGGTTGGTTTCCCGCCAGCCGCGCATCGCGCCGATGCCCCAGGCCACCGCCTGCTGTCCTGCCCGGACAGGGCAGATCTGCACACAGTCCAGCACCTTGCCGATATCAGCCTGCAGGCTTTCACCTGCCAGGATTGCGCCAAGCCGCCAGCCGGGCACGGCATAGGCTTTCGAGAAGCTGTAAAGCTGGATCACGTGGCTGCGCCAGTCGGCCCGCATCAGCACTTCATGCGGCCGGTCGTGTCCACCCGGCATGAAGTCCCGGTAGGTTTCGTCCAGGATCAGCGCAATACGGGTTTCGCGTGCGAGATCGGCGAATGCACTGACCAAGGCGGGTGAATAGACCGCGCCGGTCGGAGTGTTGGGTGTGACGAGGACGATGGCCCGAACGCGGTCATCGATCAGGGCGCGCGCCGCCTCGATGTCCGGCATGAAGCCGTCCTCCGGGAGGCAGGGCAGGGCACGCACCTCGATGCCGAGCATCTGCAGTGTCATCTGATGGTTGAAATACCACGGCGCAGGCAGGATCACTGCATCGCCGGCCTTGGCCAGCGCCATGACCGCGATGACAAAGGCCTGATTGCAGCCGGATGTGATGGCAATGTCTGCAGGTCCGGCATCTGCGCCGTAAACGCGGGCAAGATCGGCTGCAAGCCCCGTGCGCAGGACCATCTCACCATGGATCGGCCCGTATCTGGCATTTTCCGCAAGGGCTGAAGCTGCCGCTGACCGGGCCAGCAGTTCGTCTGGTGGTGCACAGCCAGGCGCTGCCTGTGACAGGTCGATTGCCGGTCCGTGGCGCCCATCATAGGCAGCCAGCCAGCTTCGCGCCTCGGGAATGGGCGGGGTGCCTGTGTCGGCGACCAGAGGGTTGATCAGGTGAGACATATCCGCGCCACTCAACGGCACCAACGGCGAAACATCAAGATCATCCCACCTCCGGCCACGCATCCCGGCTTGCACTTTGCGTCATTGTGCCCAGCTATCGGGTAAACTTAATTTCAGACAAGACTTGATGTCCGACAAGACCCGCCGAAACAGGATTGCAGACGTGAACGACAGGCCGATGCCAGACGCAACAGCAGGACAGACAACGCACCCGCAACCGGCCAGTGATGATGCCTCCGCTTTGCGTGCGCTGGTGCAGGGCGCAGGTTCCATCGTCGCCTTCACGGGAGCTGGCATCTCCACCGAATGTGGGGTTCCGGACTTCCGTTCGCCCGGCAGTCCGTGGATGCAGAACAAGCCGGTCCCGTTCGATCTTTTCATGGCCAGCCAAGAGGCGCGATCAGAAGCCTGGCGTCGGAAGTTCGCCATGGATGACACATTTGCCGGGGCAGAGCCGGGCCGTGGCCACCGTGCGCTCGCGCATCTGGTGCGGCTCGGGCGCATGCCAGCCGTGATCACGCAGAACATCGACGGGCTGCACCAGTCATCGGGTCTTGGGCCTGATCAGGTCGTCGAACTGCATGGCAACGGGACTTATGCGACCTGCCTGTCATGCGGGCTGAGGCATGAACTGGCACCTATCCGGACACTGTTCGAAAGCGAACGACGCCTGCCGGTCTGCGATTCGTGCGGCGGCATCGTCAAGAGTGCCACGATCAGTTTCGGACAAGTGATGCCGCAAGCCCAGATGCGGCATGCTCAGATGCTGGCGCAAAGGTGTGATCTGTTCATGGCCATCGGCTCTTCGCTCGTGGTGTTTCCGGCAGCAACGCTGCCCTTGATTGCCAAACGCGCAGGTGCGACGCTGGTGATCGTGAACCGCGAACGGACGGAATTCGACGATCAGGCCGATCTCGTGCTGCGTGGCGAAATAGGTGATGTGCTCGAACCACTTCTTGCGGTTGAGTGACCGTGTTGATTTTGGGTGTGGATGGTTGTGTTGCGATATGTGCGTTTTGCGCTTCAATGCTATCTTAGCGTAACGAATCGCGTTGTGCATTGGGGCGTCAGTCGATGATCGACGAGCGGGATATGAAACTCTTCGGACATCCAGTCTCTGTTGATGTCGATACTGGCGAAGCTGGTGCCGGGTTTCCGCTGGAGAGCGGCATCGAGGTTGGCGGACGGGTCAAATGGTTCGATGTGGCCAAGGGTTTCGGCTTCCTGGTTCCGGACATCGGCGGCGCTGACATCCTGCTGCATGTCACCATCCTGAAACGTGACGGTTTTGGCGCGGTGGCAGAAGGCGCACGGGTCGTTGTCGAAGCGGTGCCGCGCCAGAAGGGCCTGCAAGCCATCCGGGTCGTTTCGGTGGACAACTCCACCGCGCTGCATCCAGCAGAGCTTCCGGCTCCCCGCACGCATGTGCAGGTGTCCGCCACGAGCGGCTACGAGCGCGTGATGGTGAAATGGTTCAACAGGTTGCGTGGTTTCGGTTTCGTGACCAAGGGCGATGGGCATCCTGATATTTTCGTGCACATGGAAGTTCTGCGCAAATACGGAATCCAGGAACTGATTCCCGGCCAGTTCGTCTTCGTGCGCTTTGGCGACGGGCCAAAAGGGCAGATGGCTGCGGAGGTCCGGCTGGATGGAACCTCCATCGGACCAAGCACAAGCTGAGATGGCGCGAATCAGCCTGCATCTGCGCCGTGCCTTCGCAAGTGCCGTGCTGGTGGCATTGGCTAGCCTGGTGGGTGTCGCTTCTCTGGCTGCACAGACGCTTGAAGCGCTGACAGTCGTGACGGCATCTGGTCGTCATGTCTTTCAGGTCGAGGTGATGCGCACACCTGACGAGCGGGCGAAGGGCTTGATGTTCCGCCGGTTCATGCCCGCTGATAGGGGCATGCTGTTCGACTTCCAGCGCACCGAGCCGGTGGCGATGTGGATGCAGAATACGTTCATCTCGCTCGATATGGTGTTCATTCGCAGTGACGGCACTGTGGCACGGGTTGCAGAGCGCACAGAGCCCTTGTCGACCCGGACGATTCCATCAGGCGAACCTGTATTGAGCGTGCTCGAGGTCAATGGCGGTATTGCCGAGAAGATCGGGCTGAAGGCCGGAGACCGCGTGGAGCACGGCCTGTTCAAGCCTCGCTGATTGTTGTTGTCGCAAGCTTGTATTGTAGTGCTTGCTCACCACGGCAACGCATGTTAGACGCTGCCTCCCGGTCGATGTTTCGGGGTGTGGCGCAGTCTGGTAGCGCGCGAGTTTTGGGTACTTGAGGTCCTAGGTTCGAATCCTAGTACCCCGACCATCGACCGGTTTCCCTCGTCAGAGCTTTGATTGCATGACCGCAC
>JANMIB010000382.1:0-3293 GCA_031375605.1 Allobosea sp.
GAAAGGCGCTGGTCGAGTGGCTGGAGCGGGTGACGCGGTGATCCAACCATGCTATGACAATGTCATACAATCAGGACATCGAAAAGTGCGCACCAGTAAACCGATTTCCGTCACGCTGGGTTCTCAGCAGTCCTATCTGGACAGACAACTGGCCAGCGGCGAGTATGCGTCGGCCAGCGAAGTGGTACGTGCCGGATTGAAAGCGTTGGAACGAGAACACAACGCGCGAACGGAGTGGATGCGCATCAAGGTCGAGGAGGCTCTCAGCGACCCGCGCCCAGGTTTTCTGGCCGAAGATGTTTTCGCCCGTCTTGAGCTGCACATACGCACCCGAGGCGCTGTGCGTTCGTGACTCTTGTAAAGATCACGTTTTCAGCGCTTGCAACAGCAGACCTTGAAGAGATCGCCGACTACATCACATCTGGAGCTGGGGCCTCTGTCGCGCTTGGCTATCTGGCGCGACTCAGGATTGCGGTGAACGGACTTGCTGATTTTCCGGAGATGGGCGTGCCCCGACCGGAGATTGCACAAGATGTCCGTTTGCTTTCGTTCGAGCGACGCGTGGCCATTCTTTACCGAACCGACAAAGACAACGTGCTGATCTTGCGTGTGTTGTCAGGCGGCCAGGCACTACCGGATGCTGTTGAGCATTGACGTCAATTCAACGGATCCTCCCCTCTCTCCCGCCGCTCCCTGAGATAATCCTCGGTCGTGCGCGGCGCGGGCCTTGGGCGGTTCTCGTGCGGGTCGAAGCTCTCGTTGACGACGACCTCGACGCGGCAGTCCTCGCACATGCGGATCAGCGAGGTGCGTTTGGCCATGTCGCCTGCGAACATCCAGTGCTTGTTCTCGAGCTTGGCAACGATGCGGTTGATGGTGGACTGCACGCCGAACGGCTTGTTGCAGCTGATGCAGAGCGCTGGCTCCTCCTGCTTGATCAGGCGGGGAGGGGCGTTCCAAGCCTCGAAATCGATCTGCGGCACGAGGCTGATGACCTTTTCCGGGCAAATCGCGGCGCACAGCCCACACTGCACGCACAGGTCCTCCTGGAACGACAGGCTCGGCTTGTCCTTGTCGTCCTGCAGCGCCTGCACCGGGCAGGCCGAGACACAGGCCAGGCAAAGCGTGCAGCCATCTGTGTTGATCTCCAGCCCGCCAAACGGTGCCAGCTCCGGCATCGCGATTTTCGAAACGGGCTGTGGGGCCGCACGGTGCAGTTCTGTGATGGTAGTTTTCAGGAGCGAGCGGCCTTCGCCCATCGGCCTGAACCTTGCGGGTGAGGCGGCCACGTGCCCTGGCTCGATGGCATCGAGCGCGGCCCGCAAGGCATCGGGATCATCGGTCTCGATCAGCCCGGCGCGGTTCTGCCCAAAGCCAAGTGCTGCTCCAAGCCTGCTTGCATAATCCCCATTGCGCACAAGGCCCGACAGGTCATGCTGTGGCCGGGCCTTGCTGAGGAAGCGGATGGCGGACGCGCCGAATGCCAGCGCGGCAGCGTTCAGTTCCAGCCCCGCTTGCGTGATCTCGTTGACGCGCAGCGGCAGCACATGGGCAGGCAAACCGCGCCCCGAGCGGGCCAGCGCCTCGATCAGCGGCTCGCCATGGTCGCCGTCATGCACGAGCACGACGGGTGCTTTCCCGCCAGCTTCGGCATAGGTCAGCAGCAGCGTGCGCAATTTGCGCATCACCACATCGGCAGGCGGCAGTTGATACGTGATCGCGCCCGTGGGGCAGACCGATGCACAGGCCCCGCACCCGGCGCAGATCTCGGCAGACACGGCCACATGGTCGCCATCGGGCGTGATCGCACCCGCGGGGCACAGATCGAGGCAGCGCGTGCAGCCGGTCTTCTTCGAGCGCGAATGGGCGCAAAGCCCCTCGTTCAGCATCACGTATTGCGGCTTGTCGAACTCGCCGACGAGGCCGGATGCTTCAAGGATCAGTTCGGCAATGGCCGTGCGGTCGCCCGGATCTGCCCTGACATAGCCCGCGCGCAGGTCGCCGCCTGCGAACAGCGCCGCGCCGCCGGACACATCGATGACGACATCGCAGCTTGATTTGGCCCCGTTGCGAGCCTCGCCGAACGCGAGCCTGGCGCGGGACGAAGCGGATGAGGCGGCAAAATCGTTGACGGTCAGCTCGAACGCACCGAGCCAGCCGGTCGCAGCCACGATGGTGCCCTTGAAGACGGGGAAATCCGCGCTGCGCAGGGGGGGCACGTCGCCCGGCCTGGTCAGCACCACGGTGACATCGAGCACATCGGCCAGTTGCCGGGCAATGTCGAGGGCGACCTCATCCCGGCCATAGATCAGGGCGACGCCTGCGCTCGTCAGGGTGGTGAAGCGGGTCGGTGCCATGGGTTCAGCGCTGGCGGCGAGCAGCGCCGCCATCTTCGGCCCGGTTGCTTTCGCCTGGTCGGACCAGCCCGCCGCTTCACGGATGTTGACGAAGCTGACCTCGCCAGGAAAGCCGGCTTCTTCCGCCACCTCGGCAAACAGGGGTGCTTCCTGCGTGCAGGCAACGGTGATCTGGCCGGTTTCAGGCCCGACCATGGCCTTGAAGCTCTCGATCTGGCTGCGGCACAGATGGCGGGCAGTCCTGATCTCGGCACCGCCGCAGCCCTTGGCAATGGCGACAAGATCAAGCGGCATCGTGTCTTCGCACGAGCACACCGCGACAATCCGCTTCATCTCGCCCATTTATGCCTCCGGTGATCCTGTCATACCCTTTGTCATCGGGTCTGGCCGATGACAAAGGGCCAGCTTCTCGCTCTTGCCTTCACTGCCCCTTATATGGAACTGAACCAATTCCAAACAGCTTCCGGAGCGCGTTCCTTCCCATGTCAGCAAGCTCCCCATCCCGTCTGGCCTCGCTGCGCCGCGAACCGGTGCTTCCGCCCGGCTTCACAGCCACGACCCTGCGCGAGGGCGGCGATGCATTTGCCCATGCGGTCAGGCATGCCAGCGATCTTGGTGCGGCCTCGCTGGTCTGGGTCCGCCGCTATGACCTGATCGAGTTCGCCGTGGTTCTCGAGCCCGAGGAGCCGCTGATGACCGCGCGGCTGGCGCACTACATGGGCATGAACGCGCTGGCTGACATGATGGCCATCCATTGCCCGCCCGAACGGCCGCTGAACTTCGGCTGGCCAGATGCGCTGATCATGGACCATGGCCTGATCGGCGGTGGGCGCACCGCCTGGCCCATGTCGTGCGCAGATGACGAGACACCCGAATGGCTGGTCTTTGGCGGCATGCTCAGGTCTGTCGCGATGCCAGATTATGATGGCCAGCCCC
>JANMIB010000393.1:0-2778 GCA_031375605.1 Allobosea sp.
CCAAGGACAAGATGGACAAGGACCGTTTCCGGCAGGACCTGGGCGGCCTCATTGAAGCCTACACCGAAGTCGCGCGCCGCCTCGGCATCATCGTAGAAGGCGAACGACCCGTCACGAACGGTCCGAAACTCGTCCAGTAAACCGGCGAGAAGGCGACAATCGCGCCATGATCTTCAAGCGGGAGCCTCGACACGAACGGGAAGGCTCCCGTTTTCGTGTGGCCTCCGGCATCATCGCCTCCGTGCTGGCAGGAGCAATCTTCACAGCCTGCGTCAATCACTACCAGCCCAGCACCCTGCCGCTGCCCGTGTCCGAGGGATGGGTGCAGTTGCCCACGGCGCGCTGGCTGACCAATCCTGGCATCGAGCCCGGCACGATCACGTTCTGCCCGCGCGAGACATGCGGCCAGCAGGTGCTGATTGCGCGCATGGATCTGACAGGCAAGGAACGAAACATCGCCGAACTGATCGCGCGTGACCCCGCCAGCTTCGTGGCACAGGCAAGACCAACCTATCCGCCCCGCACATCAAGGAAAAAGCTATCCGGGGGCAGCCGTGCCACCATCAGGCCACTGACCATTGGCGATTGGCGAGGCGCTGTCGTGAGGCTTGAAAACACGAAGGATCTGGCAAAGGCCGCCCATGTCGCCGTGCTGGCCTCATCGAACGGGGGCCGTGCCCAACTTGTGATGACCGTTGCCGAGAGCGGGGAAGTCGCCGAACAGCAGGCAAGGAACATTCTGGAATGATCCGGTGCCTGACAAAAAAGGCCTTCTGCAGGCGCTTGGCACTTGCACCTTGTGCAGGCTTGCGCTTTGAGGAACCTATGTGCCCGGAAGCAGGAGCAAAAGCATGAAAGCCCGCGTGGTCGTGACATTGAAAACCGGCGTGCTTGATCCTCAGGGAAAAGCCATCGAAGGCGCGCTCGCTTCGCTTGGCATGCCGGGCGTGGCCTCGGTGCGTCAGGGCAAGGTGTTCGACATCGAACTTGCAGGCCCTGACCGGGCAACTGCCCATGCCAGCTTGACAGCTGCCTGCGAAAAGCTGCTCGCCAACACGGTCATTGAAAACTACAGCATTGACCTTGAAGCCTGACAGGGACCACCATCATGCGCGCCGCTGTCATCACATTCCCAGGGTCCAACCGCGAAGGCGATGTCGCAAAGGCGCTGCGCCAGGCCGGGGCGCAGGTCTTGCCGGTCTGGCATGGGGATATGGCCCTCGCCGACCGGACTGACCTTGTCGTGCTGCCGGGCGGTTTTTCCTATGGCGATTACCTGCGCACCGGCGCGATTGCGGCACGCGCCGCCATCATGGACGCCGTGCGTGCGCATGCAGACCGCGGCGGTCTGGTGCTGGCCATCTGCAACGGTTTCCAGATCGCTTGCGAAGCAGGGCTTTTGCCGGGCGTGTTGGCGCGCAACGCCAACCTTCGCTTTGTCTGCAGGCGCCAGCACCTGAAGGTCGGGCGCACGGATACGGCCTTCACGAGCGCCTATGCCAACGGCGCTGCCATCGATGTCTGCATTGCGCATGGCGAGGGCAACTACATCTGTGATCCTGCAACGCTGGAACAGATCGAAGGCGACGGCCTTGTGGCCTTCCGCTATTGCGACGCTGCCGGCAAGCTGACGACGGATGCAAATCCGAACGGTTCGCTCAACAGCATTGCCGGCATCTACTCTGCCAGGCTCAATGTGCTCGGGATGATGCCTCACCCCGAGAACCTGATCGAGCACCTCACGGGCGGCACAGACGGACAAGGCCTGTTCAACAGCCTGGTGGGCACACGCCGCGCCGCCTGAGGCTCATTTCGGCGCGAGCCTGATTGCGCCATCGAGACGGATCGTGGCCCCGTTCAGCATGTCATTTTCGATGATGGATCTCACCAGCGAGGCATATTCGCTGGCTTTTCCGAGCCGGGACGGATGCGGCACGGATTGTTCCAGCGCCTTGCGATAGTCATCGGCAATCGAGGCGAACATGGGCGTCTCGAATAGCCCCGGAAGAATGGTCACCACACGGATGCCGGAGGAGGCCAGATCGCGCGCAACAGGCAAGGTCAGTGCCGCGACCCCCCCTTTGGACGCGGCATAGGCCGCCTGCCCGATCTGGCCATCTTCGGCGGCCACCGATGCGGTGTTGATGATCACCCCGCGCGAGCCATCCTCCGTGATCGGCCGCAGTCCCGCCATCGAGACAGCGCATTTCGCGATCATCCGGAACGTGCCGGTCAGATTGACAGCGACGACCTTCTCGAAGGCTGCCATGTCGTGCGCCATCAACTCGCCCGTGTCGCGTTTCTTCGAGACGACGCGTTTTCCCGGCGCGATGCCAGCGCAGTTGACGAGGATACGCTCCGGCCCATGCGCAGCGCGTGCCCTGGCCAGGGCTGCGTCGACCGATGCGTCGCTGGTGACATCGCAGGCACAGAAAATCCCGCCAATCTCGGCCGCGATGGCCTCGCCGCGCTCGGAATTCATGTCCAGTATGGCCACTCTGGCACCATGGGACGCCAGCATCCGCGCCGTGCCTTCACCAAGCCCTGAAGCAGCACCTGTCACCACGGCAGCCATCGATTGATCAAGTTTCATGTCCTGTCTCCCTCTGCGCTGCCGCGCATCAACGTTGCAGTCCTGCGTCTGCATGTCCTCTGCCAGCCAGATCAGCCTCTGTGCAAGCTCCGTGATCACAAAGGATTATTTGCAAGACCCGATCGATGGACAGGCCAGATCATCGGGCAAGGCTCCGGAAACAACTCGCTCCGGAAACAACTCTC
>JANMIB010000433.1:0-3297 GCA_031375605.1 Allobosea sp.
GACGATCAGCGCAATCACGCCGGCACCCTGGCTCAGCGGCAGCAGCAGCACCGTCATGTCGCGCTCGCCCGGATTGATGGTGAGAAGGGTCTCGCCGGAAATGGCGATGGGCAGCACGAACAGGTTGATCAGGATGAGGTAGAGCGGAAACATCCATGCCGCGCGCCTGACGTCCTGCTCGTTGCGGTTCTCGACGATGGCCATGTGAAACTGGCGCGGCAGCAGGATGGCTGCAAATGCCGACAGGACCGTGAGCGTCAGAAAGGTGCCGATCCCGGAGGTCCGCTGCCAGATCGGGATCTGGTCGCTGAAGGGCGGGTGTGACGCGCGCGCGATGATCGCACCAAGACCATCGTTCATCCAGTAAACGACAAACAGCCCCCCGATCAGGAAGGCAACCAGCTTGACGACCGACTCGAGCGCGATCGCCACCACAAGGCCATCCTGGTGCTCGGTGGCATCGATGTGGCGCGTGCCGAAAGCCACGGCGAACGCCGCGAGGACCAGCGCCACCAGCAGGGCCAGATCACCCAGGATGGGCAACTGGCTGGGGATCATCGTGCCGTCGGACACCTCGAGAAACACCGAAAGCGACGATGAGACCGCTTTCAGTTGAAGTGCCACATACGGCAGTGCCGCCAGAACAGCGATCAGCGTGACAAGGGCTGCCACACGCTCGCTCTTGCCATAACGCGCGCCCACGAAATCCGCCACGGATGTGATGTTCTGTGCCTTTGCCAGGCGCACGATCCGGCTGACGAGCTTGTGGCCAAAGCCGATGACGAGGATCGGCCCAAGATAGATGGCCAGGAAATCAAGCCCTGCCCGGTTGGCAAAGCCGACGGACCCGTAAAATGTCCATGACGTGCAATAAACGGCAAGTGCCAGCGAATAGATGGTTGTCCGCGCAGGTCCACGCATGACACGGCGGCCAGCCCCGTCTGCAGCATGTGCAACGGCGAACAGCACAAACAGATAGATCAGTGCCGCAAGCACAATCGACCAACCTGGGAGCATGTCCGGACCTCCTGTCTGAAACCTTAAACGCAGACGACAAAGCAGCCAACTCTATATCTTGGATTGAATGCTTGCATTTCGCTCATTGGGGCTGGCAATTTCCACAATGAATACGTGATTGGCCTCTTTTTTTTGGTTAAAAATTCGTTTAAATATCTCAATCAACACTGGGCGAAATGTTCGGTGTAGCTCAGTAATGAAACTGACGAGGGGATGTCGAGCAATGCTTCAGGAATTCAAAGATTTTGCCATGAAAGGCAATGTTGTCGATCTCGCCATCGGCGTGATCATTGGCGGTGCGTTCGGCAAGATTGTCGAGTCGATGGTGGCAGACATCATCATGCCAATCATCGGAGCCATCACCGGCGGCATCGACTTCTCCAACCTCTATCTGTCCCTTGGTGCCAAGGTCGCCGCCGGAACCGGATATGCCGACGCCAAGAAGGCTGGCGCGATGCTTGGTTATGGCACGTTCATCACCTTCGTCGTCAACTTCGTGATCATTGCCTGGGTTCTGTTCATGGTCGTCAAGGCGATGAACAAGATGAAGAAGGCACCTGCTGCACCTGCGGCTCCCGCCGAACCTTCCGATGAAGTCAAGTTGCTCACCCAGATCCGCGATTCGCTGAAGAAGTGAGGTCGTGCAGCCTTCGGGCTGCCGGAACATTGCGCACAAAAAGTAGATACCGGTTTTGTGCCAGAGCCATGCTCTGAAATGATCCAGCCTGATCGTTCGCCCGCAGCACCCAGGTGCTGCGGGTTTTTCATGGCCAGGATTCATGGCCAGGATTCATGACCCTGGCATGGGGGCCATTCATGTGTCGGTGTGATGCGTCCATCGCGATAAATCATGACCGTCGGCGTGGTCAAAGACCGTTCCGGTGTCGTATCAATCAACAACATGCCACCTGGAAATATCCGGGAAGCCTGCGGGAAGATGACCATATGCCCACGATGACAGCCACCAGAGACAGCCATCCGCCAATGCGTCCCTCGCTGGCAGATTTGCGGGGGGAAGCGAGCGCAGCGCCACCCAGCGGCATCGTCGATGTCGTCAACCATGGCCGCACCAAGCCCGGCCTCATCCCTTTGTGGGTGGGGGAGGGCGACCTTGCGACGCCTGCGTTCATCATCGAGGCAGCAACCCGGTCCCTCGCGGCCGGGGAAACCTTCTACACCTGGCAGCGCGGCATTCCTGACTTGCGCGAAGCCCTTGCGCGCTACCATGAACGCTTGTTTGGTGGAGATGTCTCGGCGGACAGGTTCTTTGTCACCGGTTCGGGCATGCAGGCTGTCCAGATCGCGATCAGGATGATCGCTGGCCCCAGTGACGAGGTGCTGATTCCGACACCTGCCTGGCCCAATTTCAGCGCCGCCATCGGCATCAATGGTGCGAAGGCTGTCGATGTTCCGATGACGTTCGGTGCCAACGGCGTCACACTGGATATTGCGCGTCTGGCCGCCGCCGTCACACCGCAGACACGTGCGCTTGCGATCAATTCACCAGCCAACCCGACAGGCTGGACCGCAACACGCGAGGAACTGGCGGCGATTCTGGCGCTCGCGCGTCAGCACGGCCTGTGGATCATCGCCGATGAAATCTACGGGCGCTTTGTCTATGACGGCGCCCGCCATGCGCCTTCGTTCAGGGATGTGATGGATGAGAGCGACAAGGTCGTGTTCGTCCAGACCTTCTCGAAGAACTGGGCCATGACGGGGTGGCGGATCGGCTGGCTTGAAGCGCCCGCGCAGTTTGGCCAAGTCATCGAGAATCTGATCCAGTATTCAACATCCGGCTCTCCCGTCTTCGTGCAGCGTGCGGCCATCGCGGCACTGGAGCATGGCGAAGGCTTCGTCACGCACCAGATCGAACGCGCCAGGCAGGGTCGTGACATTATCGTCAACGGCCTGAAGGCAACAGGTCTGGTGTCAGCGCCTGCGCCTGTCGGGGCTTTCTATTACTTTTTCAACGTCGAGGGCATGACCGATTCGCGCAAGTTTGCCATCAGGCTGGTTGATGAAGCCAATGTCGGCCTCGCTCCCGGCGCAGCCTTCGGACTTGGTGCCGATGCAGGTCTCAGGCTGTGCTTTGCGCGAAAATCCGAGGATCTTGTCGAGGCTGTGAGGCGCATCCAGACGATGTTCGGCAATCTTTAAAAATTGAAATTTTTTATGCCCAGCACGTGCGTTGTGGCAAAATAGACAAACGGGGCTGGTCAGACTTGCTTTTCTATCCATATCTGTGACAATTCAAACGTTGAAATTCAACGTGGGTCATTG
>JANMIB010000436.1:0-2270 GCA_031375605.1 Allobosea sp.
GGACCTGACCGACCCGCGGGCCCCCACCTCGAAGGACATTTACAGCGGCACCAGCGGCGTGCGGGCGGTGGCGTACTCGCCGACGGGCAGGTTCCTGGCGGTGGGCGAGCGGAACGGCAAGGTGACGGTGCTGGGCATGACCGGTGCCATGTGCGAGCCGCAGGCCGTGTACCAGCACGGGTCGTCCCTCACCGCCCTGGCCTTCTTTGTCGTGCGCGGCCTCGTTTCCACAGACAAGTAGGAGTTTGCACATGGCAAGGATCGATATCCGCAATGTCACCAAGTTCTATGGCAAGATCCAGGTCGTCCATGGCGTCGACTTGACCATCGCGAATGGCGAGTTCGTCGTCATTCTCGGGCCGTCCGGCTGTGGCAAGTCCACGCTGCTGCGCATGATTGCAGGGTTGGAGGACATCTCCGGCGGCACGATTTCAATCGCAGGTGAGGTGGTCAACAACAAGGAGCCCCGCGAGCGCGGCTGCGCCATGGTCTTCCAGAACTATGCGCTCTATCCTCACATGAGCGTGGCCGAGAACATAGGCTACGGTTTGAAAGTTGCTGGCGTACCGAAGGACGCACGGAATACTCGCGTGCAAGCTGTTGCAAAAACCGTAGGCCTTGACGCATTTCTGGACCGCAAGCCCGGCCAGCTTTCCGGCGGCCAGCGCCAGCGCGTGGCCATGGCACGTGCCATGATCAAGGAACCCAAGGTCTTCCTGTTCGACGAGCCATTGTCCAACCTCGATGCCAAATTGCGCGTGCAGATGCGAATCGAAATCCGCAAGTTGCACCAGCGCCTCAAGGCGACATCCGTTTTTGTCACCCATGATCAGGTCGAGGCCATGACGCTGGCAGACAAGCTTGTGATCATGAACAACGGTGTGATTGAGCAGATAGGCGCGCCGAAGGATGTTTATGACCGCCCTGCCAGCATCTTCGTCGCCGGCTTCATCGGCGCTCCGGGCCTTAACCTCCTGAAGGCCACCATCAACGCTGATGCCCAGTCGCTGACACTCGCCGACGGCCAGCGGCTCGTGATCGAAAGCGCCCGCTATCCAGCCTTGAAACCCGGTCCGGTGACCGTGGGCATACGCGCCGAAGCCCTGAACATCCGTCCTCATCTCTCCGGATTGCAGCATGGTCTCAAAGCCAGCTTTGACTTCGCCGAAGAGCTTGGGGTCGGCCAGCATATCCATGCTGAAGTTGCAGGCCAGCCGCTTGTCATCCATGTCGATGGTCGGCACACCTACAGCCCGGGTGCTGTGCTCACGATTGACGTGTTCCCGCGCGATCTCCAACTGTTCGACGCAACAACCGGAATCAGGATACTGGAAGCTGATGCCGTTGCCTGGGTTGAAGCGGCGGCCTGATCACCTCAATCGGCCAAGACAGCCCTTGTGGCCTGGTGCAGGCTGGTCTCACCTGCAGCAAGGACCCAACTGGCGGCCAGGGGCGGCGCCCCATCGAGCGCAGTCATCACGCCGCCAGCGCCGGTCACGATCGGCACCTGTGCGGCAATGTCATGGATCTCCAACCCGATTTCGATCATCGCATCGATATGGCCCTCGGCCAGCATCACCATAGGGACGCAGTCGCTGCCGTAGAGCAGCATGCGCGCCTGACCAGAGCGCCGACGGCCATGAGGTGCGGCACCGTATAAAAGTGCGCAATCGTGCACACCACAAGAAGGGCCATTCCGCCCTGCAGGACATGCAGCGGATTGGCCGGATTGTTGGAAAAAAAGACATAGCCCAGCCCCAGCACAAGACCCGGCACCGCCACCGGGACCATCGCAAGCCCAGGATGCCTAGCTTGCTGGTACCGCTGACGCGGGAAAAATCCTGGGCATGGACGATCCCGACCACGCGCGTCAAGAAACTGGTGCAGGCGGGCTTGCCCATGACGCAGTCTCATCACTTTACACCTTGCAATCTGCGTTTTAGCATCCACATACCATCCAGATAGATGGAGAATTGCAGTGGACCAGAATGTTGTGCCCTTTCGGGGAAAGGCCCCAGAGAACGAAAAAATCACGATCAACCTCGGCTTTGTCGATCTTGGCCGAGTTGATCTCCTTGTTCAGGACGGGTTCTATTCAAACCGGACAGATTTTATCCGGACTGCAATCCGCAACCAGCTTGCTGCGGAATCCGAAGTTGTCAGCAAATCCATTCATCGCCAAACTCTCGAGCTGGGACTGCGCGACTACACACGGGCTGATCTCGAAGCTGTGAGACTGGCTGGGGAACAACTGCACATCAAAGTTGTTG
>JANMIB010000454.1:0-2038 GCA_031375605.1 Allobosea sp.
GCCGCCTTGTTCACGGAGCGGACGCCGGACGCCAGTTCCGCGACAAGATCCGTGACAGCCTTGACCGTGCCTGGGGTCGCCTTGCCGCCAGCGTCCAGAGACAGGCGCACACGCTCCACCAGGGCCGAGCCTACAACGACGCCATCGGCACCGCGCGCGATGGCTGCCGCATCTGCAGCGGTCTTGACGCCAAAGCCGACGGCCACAGGCAGCGCTGTGTGTGCCTTGATGCGGGCAACCGCATCGCCGACTGCATCATAGGACGCAATGACGCCGCCGGTGATCCCGGTCATCGACACATAGTAGACAAAGCCGGACGTGTTCTGCAGCACTTTGGGCAGGCGCTTGTCATCGGTTGTTGGCGTGGCCAACCGGATGAAGTTGAGCCCTGCTTTCAGCGCCGGAAGGCACAATTCATCATCCTCCTCGGGCGGCAGATCGACCATGATCAGGCCATCGACCCCGGCGGCCAGCGCGTCTGGCACGAACGCATCGACGCCATAGACATAGATCGGGTTGTAGTAGCCCATCAGCACGATCGGGGTAGTCTGATCGCGCTTGCGGAAATCTGCCACCATGCCAAGCGTCTTGCGCAAGGTCTGGCCGCCTTTGAGCGCCCGCTGACCTGCAAGCTGGATCGGGATGCCATCTGCCATCGGATCTGTGAACGGCACGCCAAGCTCGATGATGTCGGCACCGGCACCGGGCAAGGCATGCAAGATCGCCTCGGCGGTGGCGTGGTCAGGGTCGCCAGCTGTCACGAAGGTGACAAGCGCGGCGCGACCCTCGCTGGCACAGGCGGCAAAACGGGCGGTCAGGCGGGATGGCGGGCGGGATGTGTCAGGCGCTGTCATGGCGCAGGCTTTAGAGCATGCCGTGCAAAAGTGGAACCCGGATTCCGGAGCCCCGGGATGAGAGCCAACCTTACAGCTTGTAAGCCATGCGGACGCTGCCCCAGTGCGCGCCATGGATGGTGATGGGCGCATCGACTTCGCGCATCATGACCATCTGCCCTGCCCCCATGTCGCGCTGGTAGGCCTGCACCACGAACGGCCTTGTGGAGCGCGCCGCGACAATGCCCGCCCGGTCATCGAAAATCCGCTTGTTACGGCAGTTGGCCGTGTTCCAGGCCAAATCGCCGGGGCGCTGCGGCTGGGAAGAGACGCGGTTGTGCACGCCGATATACCCGTTCCGGTCGATGGCGAGCACAAACACCAGACGTTTGTCAGCCGCCAGCTGCGGCTCGAGGATGGATGGCAGGATCAGCTCCAGAACCTTGAGACTGCGCACCTCGTATTGTTGAGGTTCGGTGCCGGACAGCGGGCGGTAATCGGCATCGAACAGCTCATCGCGTGTCAGCAAACCTTCTGCGAGTGCCCCCTGCATCCCGGCGATGATCTCACCGGCAACCGTCTGCGCACGCGCAATCAGCGGCATGTATTCGGTCTCGACAGCCCGCAACTTGAAACGGAACAGATCAAACGCAGCCGTTTCAGAATTCTCGAATGCGATGTGAAGACCCAGATGGCTCATGGCCTTGAGGCGCGCTGGCAAAGTGCCCAGATCCTTGATGGCAAGCGAGATCCGGGAACCTGCAGGCAGGCTGAAGCCGGATGGGACCGAGGCCAGCAGGCCACCTGCACTGATGTCAATGGTCTCACTGCTGTAGCTTGCGCCCCCCGCCGTGATCATCACCGGCATCTCTGCGGGGAAACGATCATGCACACGCCTGTCACCTGCCGTTGTCGAGCGGATCACCGGCACGAAACGGCGGCGCAAGCCCTGGGCCAGTGACATGCTTGTGGCCGAGAAAGCCTGTGTCTGGAGGCTTTCATCGCGGGCCTGCAAAACAGCCTTGTCCACGATCTCGATCTGGTCAGCCACATGCTCGACGAAGCGCGACGAGTCCGTTGAGCGACGCGACAATTCCCGCAGCGCTGACGTCTGCTCGATGTTGGCCTGTGCAATGGCGCGGATCTTCGGATCGATATTGCGAACCGAAGCGATGATCACGGACATGGTTGCCAGCGCCTGCCGG
>JANMIB010000471.1:0-13443 GCA_031375605.1 Allobosea sp.
CGATCAGATCGCCGCGGATGACTGACACCACCCCGCTTTGCCCGTCGATGGCAAACCGGCCGCCTGCGTCCCCGCCTGGTGCGAAGGCGTAGGTCAGTTGTGCTCCCGCGTCAGGGTCATCACCTGTTACCGTGCCGAGTACCGATCCTGGAGGAGTGTTCTCGCTCATGGTGCTCGATGTGATGAAAACGCCATCCGGCATTTCGTTCACATTGTTCAGCGTGATCGTGACAGATTGCCGATCAACTGCCCGACCATCGCTGGCTTGCACCTCGAGCTGGTAAGTCGTGTCACCTGAAGAGGAACTGTTCGCTTCGAAATCAGGATTCTCGACAAAATAGAGCCTGCCGGTCGTGCTGTTGACGGCGAACCTGTCGGCATCCCTGCCTCCAGCGATCGAGAACGTGATGGTGCTGGAAGGATCGACGTCTGTTGCCGTCAGAGTCGTGATCAGCCTGCCGTTCTCATCCTGCGCAAAGCGATCGGGCGAGGTCAGCATCGGCGGTGTATTCAAAACAGGTGTGTCGGTGATTGCCGCTGTCTGGCTGGTATCGGTGATGGAGCCCTGACTTTTGGTTCCGCTCGACTGGCTTTCGTCAAAGATGATCTTCTTGGCATAGCGACTGGCCGTTTCGATCAAGGCATCGCCATTTCCCGTGCCTTCGCTGTCGAAGGGCCGGGGCTTTGGGCCTGGCGTGTTTGGAAACGACTGGCTGGCCGTGACCTGCACGACCTGCGCCTGCACCGGTGCAGCATCTGGCTTGGCTTCCGTGCTTGCACTCTCCGACAGGGCAAATTGCGGCAGCTGATCAATCAGCTTGATGTCACCCGCCTTGGCCAAGACAACCTGCGGCTCGACAATTGTGGCGGCAAATTGCATGACAGGTGCATCGGCCATGATCATCTGCATGGCAAAGCCTGGCAGCACCAGCTTGCTTCCGTCGGCAAATATCAGGATGGCATCGACATCGAGAACCGTGATCTTGCAGTCAGCCATGTCAAAGCTGAACTTCAGATGTTTTGCTGACGATATATCGACAACCTTCATCTGCCCCGCTGCGGGCTTGTCGATCGTCATGATGGATGGCGTCGAAAGACTGGCGGCAGCAGACGTGGCCGCCTGCACAGTTTGCGCATTGCGGTCTGCAGACCTTTCCTCGTCAATTCTTGACGATTCAGTCATTCAAATCATCCCGTCATCAGTTCGGACATACAAGCGATCATCATGGCTGAGCCTGTCATATCCTTAGGCCGGTTGACTTAAAGCCGCCCTAACAAGGACGTTGAAACAGCTCTTTCCGATTACGGCATAAAGCTCATTTGCGCGTGGAAGGCCTGTGGGCTCGAGAATGTGCGGTCAATTCCTGGCGGAAAGGGTGAGCGTCAGATCACCAGTTGCCCTGAGAATATCGAAGATCGCTCTGCGCCCCTCGAATAGGTTCTCAATCTGTGTCCGACGAATGGAGTAATATGACATCTGACCGTCAAGCAGCTCGAAAATGGTGCGCTTTCCGCCTTTGAATTGCTCCAGATACAGCTCCCTGACCTGGCGGGATGATTCAACGCCTTGTCCCACAAGCCGCATCTTGCGCCCGGCTGATTCGATAGCCCGATAGGCCTGGCGAATGTCTGCCTCGATCTGCTCGCGTTCATTGAGCAAGGTGAAGTCGGCACTGGCGATCCTCGCTCCGATCTGTTCCTTTGTCGCGTTGCTCAGGCCGCCGTCCATCAAGCGGTATCGGAGGGCGAGCATGGCACGACCTTCCGCCTGGGTCCGGCCAACCGGCCCATTCCGGTAGTTCTTGGATTCGCCATCCACCTCAAGGTTGATCCGCGGCAGGATCGATGCCGAATGAGACTCAAGCTCCTTCTGGTTCGATTGTCGGATTGCCTGCAGCGAACCCAGGCGCGGGTTCCGGGCGATCACACGTTCGATGGCGCTTTGCGCTGACTTCGGAATGGCCTTGCTGTAGTCCGGCACGCCAGCCAGGCGTCCTGGAGCCTGACGGGTCAACCTTGCCATCTGATCCTCAGCCGCCAGCAGTTGCAGGGATATGTCGGACCTTATGGCCCGCACATCGACCAGCCGCGAATTGACGCGCTGCACGTCAGCCAGTGTTCCATGGCCTTCCTTGTTGTGAGCCTGCACGATCCTGGCAAGTTGCTCGTGCGCGGCAATCGTCTCGTTGACAAGTGACACAAGTGCCCGTTGCTCGATGATCTTGAGATATATCTGGGATGTCCGGTGGGCAATATCTTCGACCTTCTCCTGGAGCTTGAGTTTTTCGGCGTCGCGCACCAACCTTGCCCGTTCAATGTCGGCATGTGTCGCACCGAAATCGTAGACCAGCTGCCGAAGGATCAGACCTCCGTCGAAACGTCCGTCAACGGCATTCGAGGCGTCCCTGTACGGAACCGTGTTGCCCTCATATGTTCCTGAAAAATTGAGACCTTTTGCCAGACGCACATCAAGGCTGGGGTAAAGGCCTGACTCAGCGATGCCGATACCGGCGCTCGCCTCGCGCACGCGCGATTGATTGATCCTGATTTCCGGATAGGTCATTACTGCCGTCGCCACGGCATCGGCCAGGCGGGTTGGTGCACCATCGCGCCGGGCAGCTGCGGGCCTTTCAGGGGCAGGCCTTTCAGGGGCAAGGCTGCTCACGTGCCCTGATGGCGTGAGTGAGCCTGTTGCTTCAGCTGTGCGCAGATGTGGCGGCACGATGAGGGCCTGCCGGGAAGCCGCATCGGGGACAGGCAAAGCGGGGATTTGAACACTGGCCGTCGTAGGCAAACTGCCTTGAGCGGGATTTATCTTGGCTGAAGTCGGTTCTGCAGGCGTGATCTTGACACACCCTGCAGCGGTTTCCGCGTTTTCGCGGTCAACCCCGCATCCTGCCGCCGACAATGCAAGTTCCGAGCTGTCTGTCTTGCAGCCGGCCAGTGTGAACGCTGCTGACACGAGTGCCAGGAACACGACAGCAGACCGCGCTCTTCGTGCCGGAAGCGGGTTCGTCTCGAAAACTGGCAGGATGCGAAGGTGCAAGTGGACAACCGGGCAATCAGTCTGATTGGCCTAGTTATCAATGGTTAACCTTAATCCATGGTTAACCATAATCTTATTGTTTTACCGGGCGTAATTGAACGGAGCATGTTCTCAAAAGGCAATGGGGCGCAAATACCGCGTGATCACGCTCTGCAGGAAGAAGATGAACAGCAGCAGGATGATCGGGGACACATCTATGCCGCCAAGATTGGGCATGACCTTGCGGATAGGCCGCAAGGCAGGCTCTGTCACCCTGTAAAGAAAATCCCAGATCATCCGGACGACATCATTGCGGGCATTGATCACATTGAAGGCGACGAGCCAGCTGATGATGGCCGATGCGATGAGGATCCACGTGTAGAGACTGAGCACCACATCAATGACATCAAGAACCGACTGCATCTGTCACTCTTCTGTTTGCGGGCATCGCGCCGTTTGAAGGCGCAGCACAGATTGCCCTGCCAGCTCGTTGGTTGAATTTTCCAGCCGTGCGATATGGCCAGACGGGCTTTAGCCCAGATGGCGGACCGCTGCAATCTCGCTTCACAGGCTGTCCGCCTGATTGATGCGGCCAGCAGCTCATCTTGATGTGTCATACGCCGGATCAGATACGAGCCAGTGGTCCAGGAAACCATCGAGCCAGCTTGCCACGGCGCCGTCAAACCTGTTCCAGCCTTCGAAATGCGCCTCGCGCGGCTGCGCCCCTGGCAGCGCCAGCCGCTCGCATGCACGCGTCGTCCAGCGATACATCATTGCGGGTGTCACTTCCGGATGAAACTGGATGCCGTAAGCTGCGGGGCCTGCCTGGATTGCCTGCACGGGAAAATCATCACCCGTCGCCAGGCATCTTGCTCCGCTCGGGCAATCAAAACCCTCGCGATGCCATTGATAGACATGGCCAGGCCAGGACCTGGTCATGGACTTTTCCAGCATTGCGCCATCAGCCGTGATCCTGAGCGGATAGTATCCGATTTCGGCCCGCCCCTCTTCATGTGGATATACGCGTGCGCCAAGATTTCGCGCCAGCATCTGCGCACCAAGACAGATGCCCAGAAAGGGAGCCTCTTCGCGCAGGACAGTCGTGATCCAGTCTGTTTCGGCCTTGATGAAATCGTCACCATCATTGGCGCTCATCGGTCCGCCAAAGATGATGGAACCCGCATGTCCGGTCATGGTCCGGGGCAGGGGATCACCAAACCTTGGCCGCCGGATGTCAAGGGCGTGACCACGCGCCGTCAGCACCCGGCCAAGCCTGCCCGGCGTTGAATGTTCCTGGTGAAGGATCAGCAGAACGGGCTTCTTGTGGTTCTGGGCCTTTTGAACTGCCTGTCTGCTGCGGTTCTGTCTCATGTGGTTCATCTGGAATGAACCCATGACGAAAGCCGGTTGCTGCGCAGCCATGCGCGCATGTTCGGGTCAACCTGAACAGCCCGATCAGAAATAGGCACGCACAAGCTCTGCCGCATCGGCATCAAAGGAACGATCTGCAGTCCCAAACACGTCATGCTCTAAAACAAACCATATCAAGCGGCCCACCGCCAGCATTGGTTGCCTGTCATGCCATGTCTCGTGCGCATCCCGAGCATGTTCGCACGCTTATTCTGCAGCCTGCGCCAGGATCCCGGACACGTCCGGCTGCATGCCTTCATGTGCCGCGTCTTGCTGTGGCGCGTCTTGCAATACCGCGTCTTGCCTTGCCTTGGCCGATGCGGCTTCATCCGCATGTTCACGCTTGATCTGCTTTCTGAACCACACGGCATAGAGCGCGGGCAGGAAGAGCAAGGTGAGGAACGTGGCCACGAACAGGCCGCCCATGATGGTCACGGCCATTGGCCCCCAGAAAGCTGAGCGCGTGAGCGGGATCATGGCAAGAATGGCTGCCATGGCTGTGAGCATCACCGGTCGCGAGCGCCGGACGACGGACTCGACGATGGCATTCTTCATCGGCATCCCGGCTTTCACGTCGTGCATCACCTGATCGGCAAGGATCAACGAGTTGCGCATGTCCATGCCCGACAAGGCGATCAGCCCCAGCAGCGCCACGAAGCCAAACGGCATGCCTGATACGTTCAATGCAAGTGATGCGCCGATCACGCCAAGCGGAGCCGAGGCAAAGACCAGGAACAGCTTGGGAAAGCTCTGCACCTGAATCATGATCAAGGTCAGCATCATCAGAACCATGACCGGGAACACGGCGAAGATCGAGGCATTGCCCTTGGCCGATTCCTCGATTGCGCCGCCAACTTCGATGCGGTAGCCCGCTGGCATCCTGTCCATGACAGGTTTCAGGGTCGGCCAGATTTCATTGGTCACGGTGGGTGCCTGCACCCCGTCAGCGACATCGCCGCGCACCGTAATGGCCATGTCGCGGTTGCGGCGCCACAGGATAGGCTCCTCATGCCCGAATTCGATGCGGGCGACCTGGGCCAGCGGCACGGCAACACCATTGCGCGAGAGGACCGTGAGATCACCTATTCGGCCAAGATCAAGCCGCTCGCTTGCCGTTGCTCGGGCGACGACATCAACCTTTTCAGTGCCGTCGCGCACGGTCGTGACCGTGACACCCGAGATCAGTGTCTGCAATGTCTGGGCGATGGACTGCGGATCAAGCCCCAGCGCACGTGCGCGTTCCTGATCGACCTCGAGCCGGATGGAAGGCGTCATCTCGTTCCAGTCGAAATGCGGATCGAGCAGGTTTTTGTTCTGGCGGGCAATGTCGCGCACGTCGCGGGCGTATTCGCGCACCTTCATCGGGTCCGGACCAACCACGCGGAACTGAACGGGGAAACCGACGGGTGGGCCGAAATTGAACCTGTCGACACGCACCCGCGCTTCGGCCAGGGCACCGTCGGCCACGGCTTTCTCGATGCGGGCCTTGGTCACTTCGCGCGTCTGCACGTCCTTGGCAACAATGACGATCTCGGCAAAAGCCTCGTTGGGGAGCTGAGGATTGAGGCCAAGCCAGAAGCGGGGCGAACCCTGACCGATATAGGTCGAATAGGTCTCGACACCCTTGTCATCCTTGAGCATCTCTTCGGCCCGGACGGCCACCGCCTTGGTCACGCCGATGGCCGTGCCTTCGGGCAACCGCATCTGGAAGAACAGCTCCGGGCGCTCGGACAGCGGGAAGAACTGCTGCTGCACCTTGCCGAAGCCGAACACCGCAAGCGCAAACACGCCAGCCGTCGCCAGCACGACCTTGAGGCGATGGGTGACGCACCACTGGATGATGCTGCGCAGCAGATTGTAGCCCTTTGTCTCGTAGATGGCGTGTTCGCTGGTGTGGTGAATGCCTTTCCTCGCCGCGATTTTCGCGAAATCCGGCAGGAACCTGACCCCGAGATAGGGGATGAATGTCACGGCCACGATCCATGATGCGATGAGCGCGATGGCCACCACCCAGAAAATCGAGCCGGTATATTCGCCCACGCCTGAATTGGCGAAGCCGATGGGCACAAAACCGGCTGCGGTAACGAGTGTTCCGGTCAGCATGGGGAATGCGGTCGAGTCCCAGGCTGCAGCCGCGGCCTTCGTGCGCTCCCAGCCCTGCTCCATGCGCACGACCATCATTTCGAGTGCGATGATGGCGTCGTCGACCAGTAGGCCGAGTGCGATGATCAGCGCACCGAGCGAAATGCGGTGAAGGTCGATGCCCATGATCAGCATCACGATGAACACCATGGCAAGCACCAACGGGACCGACATCGCCACCACAATGCCCGTGCGCCAGCCGAGCGACAGGAAGCTGACGGCCAGCACGATCGCCAGCGCCTCGATGAAGGTCATCAGGAATTGATCCACGGCCTTCTGCACCACTTTTGGCTGGTCGGCGACGTGCGTGATCTCGATGCCAACGGGCTGGGCAGCCTCGAAAGAGCCGACAACCTTGTCGATGGCATCACCCACGCTGAGGATGTTCGAACCGCGCTGCAGGACAACGCCAACAGCGAGCGAGGGCTTGCCGCCGCTGCGCACCAGAAAACGGGCAGGGTCTTCAAAGCCTCGGGAGATCGTGGCGACGTCACCGAGCCGGAATGTGCGACCTCCGGCTTCCACGGGGGTTTCGGCAACGGCGCGTTCGCCAGCCAGCGCACCTGTGACCCTGAGCGCCACGCGCTGCGAGCCGGTTTCGATGACACCTGCAGGCGTGACCAGATTCTGGCGAGAGAGCGAATCAAACAGTGCCTGTGCCGGGATGCCAAGTGTGGCCAGTTTGGCATGGCTGAACTCGACGAAAATGCGCTCGTCCTGCGCGCCATAGATGTTGATCTTGGTGACATTGGGCACGCGCAGGAGTTCTGATTTCAGGCTTTCGGCAACCCGCTTGAGCTGCGCAAAATCAGCACCGTCCGCGCTGACCATGTAAAGCAGGGCGTCCACATCTCCGTACTCGTCATTGATGCTGGGTCCGATCAGCGATGCCGGCAGTTCCGGGCGCAGATCGTTCAGCTTCTTGCGGATCTGGTAAAACAGCTCCGGCATCAGATGGGAGCGGGTATTGTCGCGGAACACCAGTTGCGCGGCCATGAAACCTGGCTTGCTATAGGTCTGCACGCGCTCGAAATAGGGCAGTTCCTGCAGCTTTTTCTCGATCCTGTCGGAGACCTGAGCCTGCATTTCCTGCGCGGTGGCTCCTGGCCATGCTGCCGTGATCACGGCAACCTTGATGGTGAAATTCGGATCCTCCGCCCGCCCCAGCTGCATGTAGGATGCTCCGCCTGCAACAGCCAGCGCGATCATCAGGAAGAGCATCAAGGCACGGTGGCGAACGGCCCAGGCAGAGAGGTTGAAGTTGGTCATGGCGCTGCCCTTTCAGCTTGCAGGGGCGACAATGCGGACGCGCTGGGCAGGGTCGAGTTTTTGCACACCCAGTGTCACAACGGTTTCACCAGAGGCAATTCCACGGCGGATCAGCACATCGCGGGCCTCGTATCCGGCAACCTCGACAGGCTTCAGCGTCAGCTTCCCGTCCGCTGGATCAACCACATAAACGGACGGCCCATTGCCCTGGTTGAACAGCGCAGAAAGCGGAAGCCGCGCGATCTGTTCGTTTTCACGATCGGAAATCGACAGGGTCGCAGTCAGGCCGAATTCAAGTTCAGGGGGTGCATTCTCGATGGTGAAACGCGCCTGGTAGGTGCGGGTCGCAACATCTGCGGAAGGCGACATCTCGCGCAAGGTCGCCGCAAAGCTCTTGCCCGGCTCGGACCACAAAGAGACGCTGGCCCTGGCAGTGCGAACGCGTTCCAGCAAGGCCTCGGGCACCGCCACGACGGCTTCCCGGCTGTCGAGGCGGGCCAGCTTCACAGCGGTCTGGCCTTGCGCAAGCACTTGTCCGGGCTCAACCAGGGTTGCAGTGATCACGCCATCTGCGTCAGCGCGGAGGGCTGCATAGTCGAGGCTGTTTCCGGCCAGGCTAAGTGCGCGGTCCCCACGTGAGAGGCGGCTGCGGGCCTCTTCCACGGCTGCGCGCTGGCGGTCGAAGGCCGATGCCGTGCTCCAGCCCTCGCGCCGCAAGGTCGCGATCCGCTTGTCCTCGGCCTCGGCCTGGACCAGCGAAGCGGTTGCGGCCTTGACCTCCGCTTCGGCCTGCTCCCGCTGAAGGCCCAGATCAACGGCATCGATGCGAGCCAGGATCTGGCCCGCCCGCACGCGCTCGCCAGCCTGAACCAAGCGTTCGGAAAGCTTGCCGCCAATACGGAAACCAAGGTCACTTTCGATGCGGGGCCGGACCGTTCCAACAAGCGTGCGGCTTGGACTGCGAGCCTCGAAGCTGACGACCTGCGCAACGACAGAGCGCAACTCTGCCGGCTTTTGCACATTGCTCTTGCTTTCGGTGCAGGCGACAAGGCCGGTGCCTGCGAGCAAAATCATCAAAGGCGCAACAAAACGTGTGGTGATCATGAGGGCCATCCCGTCTCAGCGCTTGAGCGCATTCACGACAAATTCGATCAGACGGGCAGCGTGCCCATCCTTGTCCATTCCAAGACGCGTGCATTCGGCGATCATCATCGGATGAAGGACGCAACAGCAAGCCTGATCAACCGTCATCGCTGTCGCAGCAACATCCGAGACAGGCTTGAATTCCCCGGCCTCGATACCTTCGATGATCAGTTTCGCCATGGAGCCGATGAGCGAGGCGATATGATCCTGTATGGCACCCCAGTTCTCTTCCATCGCAACGGCAACCATTTCGTGCATGCGGCGCTCGCTGGTGTAGCGGCTCTTGTTGAAATGGTGCATGGCCAGAAGCATGTCATGAAGACGGGTGGCGGCAGAAGCATCGCGCCCCACGATCTCATCGATGATGGTGTGAATCTCTGCCAGAAGTCTCTTGCAGATCGCTTCGTTGATTGCGCTTTTGGACGCAAAATAGCGATAGATGTTGGCACTGGACATGCCGAGTTCGTCGGCAAGATCAGCAATGGCCGTCTTGGCATACCCAACCCGCCGAAAGTGCTCTTCGGCCACATCAAGGATGCGGAGCACCGTTTCTTCGGGTGTGAACCGCTGCCGGATATTCATGATAGTGGTTTGAATTGATAATTGATCATTTTCAAAAATTATCAGTCATCACTTAATAAGTCAATAATAACGCGTTGCGGCGGGCGACCAGGTCCATTCATCCCGCTCTGGCCGTGATCATGACGGGATATGAACGCACCTGATCACGGCAGCGCCTTGCAGCGCCGTGTAGCGTGGTGAACAAGGTGACATTGGCTCACGCATGACCGGACGATGTCTTGCACGGACGCTGCTGCAGAGAGTTGCGGTCATCTGATAAGGTGAAATCAAAAAGAGAAAAATGTAAAAATACACCTGAAACGCTATCTTAAGAAATACACGTCTAGGTTGTAATCATCCAAGCAGCAGCTTGGAGTTGCGTTATTACCCAGAAAGGTTACCCCCATGTCTGATATCTCGCTCGGCCGCGGCGTCCGCCAGAACCTGTTCTCGCTCCAGCAGTCCAGCGATCTGATTGCCACAACCCAGAATCGTCTGGCGACTGGCAAGAAGGTCAATACGGCCATCGACAACCCGACCAATTTTTTCACTGCACAATCGCTGAACAGCCGCGCCAAGGATCTGAACGGCTTGCTTGATGGTATTTCGAATTCTCTGAAAACAGTGGAAGCTGCCGACAACGGTATCCGCTCGATCACCAAGCTGGTCGAGAATGCCCAGTCGGTGGCACGCCAGGCTCGCGCTCTGACGGCAGGTGGCACCACTCAGACACTAACGGCAGGTACTGCGGCGACGACAGGCGCAGCAGCCGGCGCTGCCAACGGTGGACAGCTTTCCCTCAGCTTCACGCCGACGGGTGGAACCGCCAGCAACATCGATATTGCTGTCGGCGGCGGCAAGACGCTCGACGAGTCGATTGCAGCGATCAACGATTCTTCCAACAACCGCAGCTCTTCCGGCACGCGCCTGGTCACAGCCTCCAAGGACGCTGGCAAGCTTGTGCTCACAGCCGCGAATGGGGTTGCCACTGTCAATGCTGGCACCGCCGCGCTTGCAACAGCAGGTCAATCGGATGACGAGATCATCACTGCACTCGGCCTCGGCACGTCAGTGGCGGGGACAGCCAAGCTCGATGTGGCTGGCGAGCAGCGCCAGTCTCTTGCCAAGCAGTTCAACGACATCCGTGAGCAGATCACCAAACTGGCCCGCGATTCAGGCTATAATGGTGTGAACCTGCTGAACAGTGACCAGTTGTCGGTCGCCTTCAATGAACGGACTGATGCTGACAAGGCGCAACTGACGATCAAGGGCACGGACTTCACCTCCGGAAAGGACGACGGCACTTCTGGTCTCAAGCTGAAGGCCATCACGGCCACGGGCATTGATGGTTTCCAAAAGAACTCGGACCTTGATGATGTCGACAGCAGCTTGACCACAGCCTTGTCATCACTGCGCGCGACCGCAAGCACGTTTGGCTCGCAACTTGCGATTGTCCAGACGCGCAAGGACTTCACCACTGAGCTGGTCAACACGTTGAAGTCAGGAGCTGATGGTCTGGTGCTGGCCAACAACAACGAGGAGGCAGCCAATCTGCTCACCTTGCAGACACGTCAGCAGCTGTCGAGCCAGGCACTTGCCCTCGCTTCACAGCAGGAACAGAGCGTCCTGCGTCTTCTGGGCTGACGAGATCCAGATTTCCGGCCAGATCTGTTGTGCGGGGGAACCGGAAGGTTCTCCCGCATTGCCTTGTCACGAGGACGTGCAGCTCTTGAGGGCGTGCAGCTCTTGCAGATTTATGGCCCTGGCAAAGTGCTTCATGCGCAGCAGGCCAACATGGCCATGCAGTTCAGGTTGTGTCAGATCGCCATCTCAAGGCTGACCTGCTCCAGAAGCCAGCGTGTGCGCTCCTGCAATGCCTTTGGTGAGAAGGGTTTTCGCAGGACCATGTCGATCCCGTTGTCAGACGCATGCGTGACACTTGTTCGGGTGGGACTGTCCATCAACGCCAGAACCGGCATTTTCCGCTTGATGGTTTTTGCACGCCTCACGATCAGTTCCATCAGAGCGCCATCGTTTGTGATGAGGAGGTCCCAATCGACAACAAACAGGTCAAAGGGGTGTGCCAACAGGAGCGCGACGGTGTCGAGCGCGGTCTGTGCTTCCTGAATGTCAGGAAACTGACCGGGGAGAATATACTCACGGATCGCACCCCGGTAAAATGCACTTCCGTCTGCGAGCAGGATACGCAATTCGGTCTTGGACTGGAACACGGCATCACCTCAAGATGGTGATACTATCGCATTGGTTGTATAATTATATCTTACATCAATTCGTATTTATGCTGCCAATGCCCTCAATCGGCTTCTGTCCCTTCTGCGGCCTCTGTCTCATGCGTCTGGGCAGCACGGTGGAGCTGCGCCATGGATTCCACGAGATCTGTGATCTGGCGCCGGATCTTGCTGTCTGTGATCGACATGAAGGCTCGGGCAAGCTGCTGGCCATCCGACATCGCCACCATCTTGTGAACGAATGCGGCAGCCGGAGGTTCGCCATCGACATCTGCGGTTGCACTGGTGGCACCGTCGAAAAAGAAGGTAATCGACACGTCCAGTTTCTGCGCCACCAGTTGAAGACGGGCAGGGCCGATGCGGCTTGTGCCCTTCTCGTATTTCTGAAGCTGCTGAAACGAGACGCCAAGCATCTCGGCAAGTTCCTTCTGCGTCAGTCCATTGAGCAGACGCCGCATCCGCATACGCGAGCCGACAAAGATATCGACAGGTTGCTTTGGTTTCATCGAACGCTCCGAATCACTCGAATAATCTAAGCATGGATGGCTGGCGGATGCGGAGGTGCAGCTTATGCCTCGTTTTGCTGGCAGTGACGTTTATGTAGATGCCGTTCGCGTTTCCTTGTCTTCAGGCTTATGGCGCTCAGGCGGCTTTGGTGCGGGCGCGCGGGCTGATGAGGCCTTTCTTGACCAGCGCTTCAGCGATCTGCACCGCGTTCAGCGCCGCACCCTTGCGAAGGTTGTCGGACACGCACCAGAATGACAAGCCATTGTCGACGGTCGAGTCTTCGCGGATGCGGCTGACATAGGTTGCATCTTCGCCGGCACATTCATGCGGGGTTGCGTAGCCGCCGTCCTCGCGCGTGTCGATCACCATGACGCCCGGTGCAGCGCGCAGGATTCGGCGCGCTTCGTCGGCCGTAACAGGCTTCTCAAACTCGACATTGACCGCTTCGGAATGGCCGATGAACACCGGCACGCGCACGCAGGTGGCGGTCAGCTTGATCTTCGGATCGAGGATTTTCTTGGTCTCGACCATCATCTTCCACTCCTCCTTCGTGTAGCCATCCTCCATGAACACATCGATGTGGGGAATGACGTTGAAGGCAATGCGCTTGGTGAACTTCTTCACCTCGGCACCGCCGAGCGAATAGAGCGCCTTGGTCTGGCGGTCGAGCTCGTCCATGCCGTCCTTGCCTGCGCCTGACACGGACTGATAAGTCGCCACCACCACGCGCTTGATGACGAAGCGGTCATGCAGGGGCTTGAGCGCCAGCACGAGTTGCGCGGTCGAGCAGTTCGGATTGGCGATGATGTTCTTCTTGGCAAAGCCAGCGAGGGCTGCGGCATTGACCTCGGGCACCACCAGCGGCACGTCAGGGTCTGTACGCCAGGCGGATGAGTTGTCGATCACGACACAGCCTTGTGCCGCGATCTTCGGGGACCAGATCTTCGAGACATCACCGCCTGCGGACATGATGCAGATGTCCGTGTCCGAGAAATCGAAGTTGTCCAGCACCTTGCACTTCAGGATGCGGTCCCCGAACGAGACCTCAGAATTGATGGAGCGGGTGGAGGCGAGCGCGAACCGCAATAGACATTTGGGCCTTGATGAGTTTGCGCTGCATGAGAACTTTGAGAATCT
>JANMIB010000472.1:0-4672 GCA_031375605.1 Allobosea sp.
GGTCCGTTCGGAAACGTGCTTGATGAACGGTAAAACGACGACGTGATGCGTTAACGCCCCAAAGCCAGCGGGAGAAACCTCACGCTCACCAGACGAGCCACTTGCGGCCAGCCAACGCACCTGCCGCAACAACGAGCACAATGCTGCCGACATACCACACGGCCAGGAACAGCGGCGAGTCATCCGTGCAGTGCAGGCCGTAGAGCACGGCTCCAACCCCGCCAGCGAGAAGCCCGGCAGCAGCACCCGCGAGCGCGGGGCTGGCCGGTGCGCTGTCACGAAGCACATGGAGGACACCAGCCAGAGGCAGAAGCGCCAGCAGGGGAATCGTGACCACGCAGCGGGCGGCATTGTCTCCGACAAGCCGTTCCTGCCAGTCCGCGGCACCCATGAATCCAATATCGGCCAGACCAGCAGCGCCAAAGGCGGTGACAACGACAGCAAGAAGCCACAAGGGTGCAAGGCGGCCCGGCCGTGACGCCGCAGCAAGCAGCAGCCAGCCGCATGTCGTCACCAGCACCATCAACACAAGCTTGATCCCGAACCAGCCCTCTCCCATGGCCATCACGGCATCATCACGCATGCCGATGGTCAGCAGCATCAGGCCAAGCGACAGTGGCACCATCATCGCCATTGCCAGCACCAGTTGCCGCCCCAGTGGCGGCAAGGCTGGCACGGCATCGCGCGCGAGCGCATCCATCAGATCGTCAGTTCGCATCGGAGGCATCTTTCCCGAATGTTCCGGCAAGCTGCTTCAGAGCCCTGTGAAGAGCAACACGCACAGCGCCTTCACTCATGTTGAGCGCCGTGGCGACATCTGCCGTGCGTTGCCCGTCGACAAACAATGCCTGGACGATGGACGCTTGCCGCTTGGGCAGGGTGCCCACCATCTTGAGAAGATCACTGCTCGCCAGTTCACCATCGGGCTGCGGGGCCGGGATGATCTCGGCAAATTCGTCGACCGAGAGATGGTCGTGGCCGGTGCGTCTGCGCAGGGCATCGATCAGCTTGTGCCGCGCGACACCATGGAGCCACGGGCCCACAGGCTGGGCTGTGTCCCAGGTGTGCCTCTTGGTGTGGATCGCGATCAATGTCTCCTGCACGATGTCCTCCGCTTCAGCCGGGGAGCGACCTGCCCGCTTCAATGATGCTTGCGCCCAGCCGCGCAGATAGCCCGACACATTGCCGAGGAACTGGCGATAGGATGCCTCGTTGCCGGACAAGGCCCCCAGCAACAGACGCTTCCATTCTGCCTCTCGCACATGGGTCAAAGGTCAATACATCCCATTCGCAGGCGTTCCGGCAAGTGTTACACGCCGCTTCGAGCACATGCCTGACATGGCTTTATGCATCAAGGTCATGCGGTTTCGCACAGGCGGCACCGGATCATGGAACAATCGTGACATACGAATCCCGCAAACGTGGCATAGACTCCTGTTTGCATGCTGTTTTCACCTGTATCAACTCAGCCGGCAGCCGATATCCATCAGTTCTGCCCTGTTGCAAGACAGATCATCACACATCATCGGGATGCAACCGGCATGAATTTTCTCAGCGACAAGCGGCTCTGGATCGTCCTGGCCGTGATCGCCCTCCTGATCGGGCTGCGGGCGTCAGGGCTTGGCGACCTCCTGTCTTTGCAGACATTGCGGGCGCACCGGGCTGTTCTCGCAGCTTATGTCAGCGAGCACGCCGTGCTGGCAGCCGTGCTGTTCGTTCTGGCCTATGTTGCCGCCGTCGGCCTGTCGTTGCCGGGGGCCACGATCCTGACGCTGGCGGGCGGCTTCCTGTTCGGGCCTTTTCTGGGCACCGCGCTCAATGTCACCGGCGCAACCATCGGCGCCACACTGGTGTTTTTGTTCGCACGACAACTGTTTGGCGGCAATGTGCTCGAGCGGTTCGGCGACAAGGCCATCAGGCTTGGTGACAACATCAAGGCAAATGCCTGGTCCTACCTTCTGGTGCTGCGACTTGCGCCCCTGTTCCCGTTCTTTCTGGTCAATCTCGTGCCGGCCTTCGTCGGCGTCACGTTGCCTGTATTCATGCTGACCACTTTTTTCGGCATCATTCCGGGCACGGCCGTGTTTACCGCCGCCGGTGCCGGCCTTGGCAGCGTCCTCGACAAGGGCGGGGCTTTCAGTCTCGCTTCGGTGCTGACGCCTGAGATTCTGGCCGGCCTGTTTGGCCTGGCTGCCTTGTCACTGGCCGCAATCCCGCTCAAGAAGCGGTTCGAGAAATGAGGACATCAAGATGGTCAAAGCGGTTCTGGGGGTCATCGGCGGCTCGGGCGTATATGACCTGCCCGGCATGAGCAGCGTCACCGAACATGACATCACGACGCCGTGGGGCGCTCCCTCCGACAAGCTGCGGGTGGGCCGGATTGGCGATACAGAGGTGGTGTTCCTGCCCAGACATGGTCGTGGGCATCGTTTTTCGCCATCCGACATCAACTACCGCGCCAATATCGACGCCATGAAGCGCCTTGGTGTCACTGACATCGTTTCGCTGTCGGCATGCGGCTCGCTAAAGGCGGAATTGTATCCAGGCCTGCTGGTTTTCGCCGATCAGTTCGTTGACCGCACGCACAGGCGCGAGAGCTCGTTCTTCTCGGCAGGCTGCGTGGCGCATGTGTCGATGGCTCATCCTGTTGGGCCACTTCTGCAGGCAAGGCTGGTTCAGGCTGCAAAGGACGAGAATGTGCCCGCGGTGAAGGGCGGCACATATGTCTGCATCGAAGGCCCGCAATTCTCGTCTTTTGCCGAATCGCAGACCTACCGCACCGCTGGCTATGACGTGATCGGCATGACCAACATGCCGGAAGCCAAGCTCGCACGCGAAGCCGAGATCACCTATGCCACGGTCGCGATGGTGACAGACTTCGACTGCTGGCACCCCGAGCACGACGCTGTGGATGTCGCGGCTGTCGTCGCGACCGTCAGGGCCAATGCCGACAATGCCGCGCGACTGATCGCACGGGTCGCCATGGATTTTCCGGCAGAGCACGAAGCCTGCCCCGCCAGGTCCGATCGCGCACTGGATGGCGCCATCATGACCCACAAGAGCATGCGCGACCCTGCCGTGCTGGCCAAGCTGGACGCAGTGGCCGGACGGGTCCTTTAGAGCATTGCGCACAAAAGTGGGTACCGGTTTTGTGGAACCGCAATGCTCTAACTTATTATGATCGATCATCTTTGCGCAATGAGACGGATCCCATCTCATTGCGGCATGATCTAGCGGTTTGACCCCGCACTTTTCGACCAGAACGCTGGCACTAAGCAGCTAGCGCGGCAGCGTCGAAGCGCCCGTCAGGAACTCATCGATGGAGCGCGCTGCCTGGCGCCCTTCGCGGATGGCCCAGACCACCAGCGACTGGCCGCGCCGCATGTCCCCGGCCACGAACACCTTCTCCGATGATGTCAGATAGCTCTGGTCATCAGCCACCACGTTGCGGCGCTTGTCTGTCTTGACGCCCGCTTGCGTGATCATGCCGTCCAGCACCGAGCCGGAAAAACCGATGGCAAGGAACACCAGATCGGCCTTGATCACGAACTCCGTGCCGGGGATAGGCTGGCGCTTGTCATCCACGCGGGCGCAGACCACGCCGGTCGCCTTGCCGTTCTTGCCCTCGATGCGCAGCGTCGCCGACTGGAATTCACGTTCGGCACCTTCAGCCTGCGAGGACGAGGTGCGCATCTTGGTTGGCCAGTAGGGCCAGACCGTCAGCTTGTCCTCGATCTGCGGCGGCTTGGGCCGGATGTCGAGCTGCGTGACCTGCAGCGCGCCCTGCCGGAACGATGTGCCGACACAGTCGGACGCGGTGTCCCCGCCGCCGATCACCACGACATGCTTGCTGGAAGCTGTCACCTGCGCTTCGCCTGAAATGTCCTCGCTCCCGACACGGCGATTGGACTGGGTCAGGAATGGCATGGCGAAATGCACACCGGCCATGTCAGAACCCGGCAATTCCGGATCACGCGGCCATTCCGCACCGCCCGCCATCAGCACGGCGTCAAAATCGCGTGTGAGGTCGGAGAATGGCATGGTCACGCCAACATTGACGCCATAGTGGAACGTCACGCCCTCAGCCGCCATCTGCGTCGTGCGGCGGTCGATATGGTGCTTTTCCATCTTGAAATCGGGAATGCCGTAGCGCAGCAGGCCGCCCGCCTTGGGCTCGCGCTCGAACACATGCACATCATGGCCCACGCGCGCCAGTTGCTGGGCCGCAGCCATGCCGGCGGGGCCTGAACCGATGATGGCGACGCGCTTGCCGGTCAGCTTTTCCGGCACCTCTGGCCTGATCCAGCCGTTCTCCCAGGCCTTGTCGGCAATCGCCTGCTCGATCGTCTTGATCGTCACGGGCGCGTTTTCGAGGTTGAGTGTGCAAGCCTCCTCGCAGGGCGCGGGGCAGATGCGGCCGGTGAACTCGGGGAAGTTGTTGGTCGAGTGCAGGTCGCGCGCGGCTTCCTCCCAGCGGCCGGAATAGACCAGGTCATTCCAGTCCGGGATCTGGTTCATCACCGGGCAGCCAGTCGGCCCGTGGCAATACGGGATGCCGCAATCCATGCAGCGCGCCGCCTGCTTTTGCAGATCCTTGTCCTCCAAGGGCAGCGTGAACTCGCGGAAATGCCGCACGCGGTCGCCAGCAAGCTGATACTTCTGCTCCTGCCGG
>JANMIB010000474.1:0-9389 GCA_031375605.1 Allobosea sp.
GGCCCGCGCTGCAGCCGCGACACTCAAACCCGCGACGAGGGCGAGGATTTCGCTGCGCCGGATCATCATCGCGCCCAGCGCGGCCGCGATGGCCAGCCCTGCTGCGAGGCCTGAGCGCTCGATGATTGGCAGCACCGTGGCAGCGACGATGGAGCCCGGCAACGCCGCAAGCGCCCTGCGAATGGCGGGCGTCAGCGGGATGACATGCATCATGAAGTAGCCGGACACGCGGCACAGGTAAGTGGCGATGGCCATGGCCGCGATGGCGGTGGCCACGCCGGGAACCAACCAGTCACTCATGGGCAATCCCTCATGGCGCGGCCTTGTCCGGCGTCAGCGCCGCCGTCAGCATGCCGGCGATGGCACCGATCATGATGAACAGGTGGCCCGGCAGCAGCTTTGATGCCATCAGCGCCACGATGCCAGCCACTGCCCATGGCACAGCCGCACGGCGGCCGCGCCACAGCGGCACCAGCATCGCCGCGAAGAAGACCGGCATCACCAGGTCGATCGCGAACCGTTTCGGGTCCGTCACCAGCGCGCCTGCGAGATGGCCGGGAATGGTGAAGATGATCCACAAAAGCCACAGCGCGACGCCTGCGCCCACCAGCACACCCACATCCCGCCCGCCATCCGCATGGTAGCGCGAGCCGACCAGCCAGTTGGCATCGGTGAGGAACGACAGCTGCCAGGCATTGAAGCTGTGCGGGTGCGCGCTCAACCAGGGGTGGATGGCCGCGCCCTGCAGCACCATGCGGCTGTTGACCACCGCCGTCAGCAGCGCCAGGCTCGCCACATTGGCCCACGTCCAGATGGCGGGCCAGGCTTCCAGCGCCACCATCTGCGACATGCCGGCATAAACGAGGCCGCTCATCGCCAGTGCCTCAAGCAGGGTCAGGCCCTTTGCGGACGCTGCCGCTCCGAAAGCGCCCGCAAAGACGATGATGCCCGGAAGCGCAGGCGCGACCATGCGGACACCCTCAAGGATGCCCGCGCGAGTCACAATCGGGGTGCCAGTCGTTGTCGTCATCGGGGCGTTTTGGTCCAAGGAAAGCCGCGCTTCAAGCGCGCCAGGCGCTGTCAGGGCATGCGGGAGGTGCAGGTGAACAGAGCGCGTCAGCCGGTGTCACCCGCCCACATCCGTGCCAAGCTGGCGCAGCGCGCCGCCGCCGACCTTGTCGATGCCGTAGACATCGGGGCGGAAATGGATCACGCCGTCCGGCGTTGCGTAGCCGGTCATGTAAACCCACGCCACCGGTACCGCACGACCGAGGCGGATGTCCTTGCGGTCGCCGGTGGCAATGCCTGCGTCGATGGCGCGGCGATCCCAGCTGCCCGTGCCTTGCAGCAGCCAGACAGCGAGATCACGCACATCCTGTACGCGCACGCAGCCCGACGAGTTGAAACGCTGGTCGCCGCCGAACAGGTTGCGCGAGGGTGTGTCGTGCATGAAAACCGCATCGCGATTCGGCATGTCGATGCGCACGAGGCCCAGCGCGTTACGCGGGCCGGGTTCCTGCCGGTAGGTGTAGTTGAGTGCTCGCGCACTTGACCAGTCAATGCTGGAGGCGGGGATTTCCTGCCCGCCGGAAAACACTTTCACGCCCTTCTGCGCCAGCACATTGCGGCCCTTGAGCATGCCCGGAATGATGTCTTCCTTGATGATCGTGGGTGGCAAGGTCCAGTTCGGGTTGAGGTTCACGGTGGTCACGCGCGTTTCCACCGTGGGGGAGGCCCGCTCCGGCTTGCCGACAATGGCCACGTAGCGCCGCTTCACGACATCGTTCTCAACCGTCTCGACATAGGCGGAGGGAATGTTGACCACGACATAGCGCTCGCCGAACGGGAAGGCGCTGCCCGCGATGCGCTGTGCGGACGAGGCCAACTGGCGAAAGCGCGTCTGGGCCGGAACATTCATCTCGTCCAGCGTGCGCCCGGCCACGATGCCGGTCTGGCGCAGGCCGTGGCGAAACTGGAAGCGCTTCACGGCTGCCGTCAATGCCCCGTCGAACTCGTCGCCGCCGCTTGACGCCTGATAATCACCCGTGATGGCCAGGCGGCGCTTCAGCGTGGCCACGGCAGCACCCTTCGCGCCTTCCTTCAGCGCCACGCCTTTGGGAACACTTGGCCAGCCGCCTGCCCGCACGATCTCCAGATAGCGCTCCGACGCCAGCGCCGTGCTCGGCAACGTGTCAGGGGTCAGCGTCGGCCGCGGATCATCGGCATTGATCGAGGTTTCGCGCGTGGCGGCAGGCCGGGCAATCTTGCGGGGCCTGGGTTTGGCAGGTGTGGCCGAAGGCTGGGCGGCGGCGGGAAGCTGAAAGCTGTCAGTCGGCAGCGAGGGTGTTCCAATGGACGGTGTCAGCGACGGCACGGCAGGCGAGGGTAAAATACCTTGGGCCACGGCCTGCCCCGGAAGAAGAGCGAAGACAGCTGCAATGGCAAAGGTGCAGGAACGGAGCATATGCATGTCAAAACCAGCTTGTTGAGACAACAGTCTTTACAGCAAGAGGTCGTTTATACCAATGGCCTTTGGTTTTGACCGGGCCAGAATGAAAAAAGGCCGGGCAAACCCGGCCTTTCCATCACGTCAGAAGCAAATGTGCTCAGAAAGCATAACCCAGCTTCACGCGGGCATAATGCTGGTTGTACTGCGCCAGGTTGAGATTGCCCGGATTGGCGCGTGACTTGCCGGCGACCTGCACCTGATAGGCGGCATTCAGCGTCCACTTGTCGTTGATGGCCCACAGGATGTTCGGGCCGATCGAAAGCGCATCACCCAGGTAGGTGCGATAACCGGCACCAAGATAGGTGCGCGAATACCAGGCTTCGGCACCAATATAGAGGTTCGGCAGCACCTTTGCCGCAAGCGCAGCGCGCACATTGAACTGCGAGGCGTCGATCAGCACGCCTGCGGTGTTGGAGAATGTCGACACATGCTCGACGTTGAGTGCACCGAACAGGCGGCCCGCGACCAGTTCGCGATCAAAGAACAAGCGCGCTGCTGTTGTGTAGGCAGTGTCGTTCCCGGCACCCAGAATACCCGAGAACCGAGCGCCAGCTGCGCTGACATCGAGATCGATCGTGGCCCCGACACCGTGAACATCACGGCCAAGGAACTTGTATTTCAGCTCGACACCACCACCATAGACAGATGAATTGCCGGAGAAGCCAAAGCGGTCCCTGGCATTGGTGCCGCCAATGAACACATATGGCCCGATTTCAAAGCAGCGAAACAGGCCGGTCGCAACCTGCGCCACGCCGGTGATGCTGCTCAGCCGGGTCTGGCGGCCCGTGAAGGCGGTGTTTGCCGTGAGCGTGCCGCCCCAGGCCCCGAGATCAGTGACGTCCGAACCGGTGGTGAAACCGAAGACGTCGGTGGGCAGGCCATTGCTCTCAAGACAGGTGGCCGAGAGGGCAGGCATGGCAGGTGAGCCTTTGCGGGCCGGCAAATCAGCCGCGAAAGCGGACGTTGAAAATGCGACGGCTACGACAGCTGCAAAGGGGAGTAATTTTGTGATCATTGCAAATCTCCATATGACATTTGTACTTTAATCCCGAGACGCCTGAAGAATATCCCTAATTATGACAAACTGTGTTCCCGTTTGGTTTGTTTTGAAAGCATGTTGCAAGAAAGCAACGACACAGCGAACTGACTGCACAAGACGTAGTCAGTTGCCTAAGAAGAAAGCAACGTTTTGCTATTTTGACACGCAGTCTTGGCCGCTTCAGAATCAAGCCTTGGCTTCAGCGCGGGCCATCTCTCGCCAGATGCTGACAAGATGGTCGAGCTGGCCAATATCCGCCGGTGAAATCTTGCCGAGCGTGGCTTCGACATAGGCGCGCTGTGTGGCAAGCCCCTGCTGCGCGAGATTGCGGCCATGGGTGGTCAGGTGCAGCGCATAGGAGCGCTTGTCACTGGCAATGGGCCGCCGCTCCACCATGCCTGCCTCGACAAGTCGGTCCACAAGCCCCGAAACATTGCCCTTGGTCACATAGAGCCTCTCGGCCAGTTCGCTCTGCGTGATACCCTCGCGCTCGCTAAGGGTCGACAGAAGGTCGAACTGCGGAACCGAGAGGCCGATCCGCTTCAGCCGCGCCGTCATGGCGGTGGAAACGCGCTGGTGCAGCCTGAGAAAGCGAAACCACACACGCATTTCATGCGCCTGCGGATCGGTCTCGGTTACCACCTTGCTTGCGTGAACCGGCATGTCTCAAATCCTCATCTGTTCATACCTAAACTATCAGATAGACAGCTCTCGGCGCCACACCCAATGACACAGGATGTGAGAACCGCTTATGGTCATCCAAAAACGGGCACAAATCAGGTTGGAGGACCTCATGATCGGCCGCATGCAATCCTGGTCGCTGCTCATTCACCGGATCATCGACCACGCCGCGATCCAGCACGGGGCGCGCGAGGTTGTGACCAGAAGCGTCGAAGGCCCTTTGCGGCGCAGCACCTATGCCCGCACACGCCAGCGTGCACTTGCCATCGCCCAGCGGCTCGGGCGGGATGGCTATGCGGCAGGCGACAGGCTAGCCACGCTGGCCTGGAACACCGACAGGCATCTGGAACTCTGGTATGGCATCACCGGCATGGGAGCGATCTACCATACTCTCAACCCGCGCCTGTTCGAGGACCAGATTGCGTGGATCGTGAACCATGCCGAAGATCGCGCCATCTTTCTTGATCTCACCTTCGTGCCGCTCATGGAAAAACTGCAGGAGCGCATGCCAAGCGTCCAGCGTTTCGTCATCCTCACGGATGATGCGCACATGCCGCAAACCACCCTGCGCAATGTCGTTGCCTTCGAGACATGGCTGGCTGAGGCCGATGGCGATTTCTCCTGGGTCGATGTCGATGAGAACAGCGCCGCGGGGCTTTGCTACACCTCCGGCACGACAGGCAATCCCAAGGGCGTGCTCTATTCGCACCGATCAAACGTGTTGCACGCCATGGCAGCCTCGATGCCTGACTATCTCGGCCTGTCATCGCGCGATGTGGTCATGCCGGTGGTGCCTCTGTTTCATGCAAATGGCTGGTCACTGGCCTTTTCCGCGCCCATGACCGGGGCAACCCTCGTCATGCCTGGCCCGAAACTGGACGGGCCGAGCCTGCACGCACTGCTAGAGGATGAGCGCGTCAGCATCACGGCTGCTGTCCCGACCGTCTGGCTTGGCCTGCTGCAGCATCTCACCGCCACGGATGGCAAACTGAGCTGGCTCAAGCGCGTCGTCATTGGCGGCTCGGCCTGCCCGCGCGCCATGACGGAAGCCTTCGAGACGCGTTTTGGCGTCACGGTGGCCCATGCCTGGGGCATGACCGAAATGAGTCCGCTCGGCTCTTTCTGCTCGCTGAAACCGGATGTCGATCATCTAGGAGGCGATGATCTGCTGGATCTCAAGATGAAACAGGGCCACCCGCCCTTCACTGTCGAGATGAAGATCACCGACGATGCCGGCGCGCGCCTGCCATGGGACGGCACCACCTTCGGGCGGCTCAAGGTGCGCGGTCCCGCCGTCGCTGCCAGCTACATGCGCGGCGATGGCGGCGACATTCTTGATGATGAAGGCTTTTTTGACACCGGCGATGTGGCGACCATTGATGCCAACGGCTACATGGCCATCACCGATCGCGCCAAGGATGTGATCAAGTCCGGCGGTGAATGGATTTCGTCCATCGAGCTTGAAAACCTGACCATGGGCCACCCGGACGTGCTGGAGGCTGCCGTGATCGGCGTTGCACACCCCAAATGGGACGAGCGCCCGCTTCTGGTCATCGTGCCAAAGCGGGGCGTGACGCCCACCCATGAAAGCCTGATTGCTTTCATGACTGGCAAGATTGCAAGATGGTGGCTGCCCGATGCCACCGTCCTGATTGAGGCGATCCCCCACACCGCCACCGGAAAGATCCAGAAAACTGCGCTGCGCGAGATGTTCAAGGACCACCGCTTCTAGGACTGAGAAAAGCCTCAACCCACCGGAGACAGCCGCTTCCAGAGCCGCCCGTCAATCGCGGCAAGGCCAATGCCGATCATGGACATGCCCATGAGATGCCTGGTCTGCAGCACCTCGCCCAGAAGCAGAATGCCGAGCAGGATCGCGCTGACCGGTATCAGGAAGGTGACCAGCGCAAGGTTGGTTGCTCCCGCAGTTGACAGGATGCGAAAGAACACGACGTAGGCCAGCGCCGTCGACAAAGCTGCGAGGCCGACCATCGCGCCGACAGCCTGAAGGCTTGGGCCGCTCAAAAGCCATGGCTTGTCCACCAGCAACATGACCGGAAACAGCATGATGCTCGATGCCATGACCTGTCCGGTTGCAGTGACCAGGGGCGACACGCCGAGGGCACGGAAACGCCGTCCGAAAACACCGGCAAAAGCATACGAAACAGCGGCAGCAAGGCAGGCAAGTTGCGCAAACATGCCGACCCCAGGAGACTGCATCACGTCCGCGCCGATCATGATCGTCACGCCTGCCAGCCCGACAATCACACCGAACAGGCGGTTGCCCGTCATCTTTTCATCACTGGTCAGCAGATGAGCGACAATGACCGTGAAAAGCGGGGTGGTGGCATTCAGGATCGAGGCGACACCTGATGCGATATGTCCCTGCCCCCACACGATCAACGTGAACGGCACGACATTGTTGAGAAAACCCATCCCGAAGAACGCCAGCCAGACAGTGCCGCTCGTCGGGAGCGCAGTCCCGCTGGCACGCAGAACCACCAGCAGGATCAGCGAGGCCAGAACAACGCGCCCGACCACGATGGTCAATGTCGGCAATTCCTTGACGGCCACGCCAATGAAGAAGAATGAGCCACCCCAGAGGACGGAAAGGGCGACCAGCAAGGCCCATTCATGAGAAGACATGGCTTTGTTGACAGGCGTGGCAGCTGACATGAGACCTCCGGGACACCTGATCAGATTTAAGCGCCATTGCCGGACACAGCCACCCGTTTCCCGATGATCGCGATGCTGTTCTGGCCATGACGGGCTGCGGATTTCCCTGTTGGCAGCAGACCACGCAACGCGATAGACAACCCGGATGCGTCGCATCGTTCTGGAACAGCCCCTCTCACGCGCCGCGATCTGGTCGGTTCGGCTGGCATTGTTCGCGGTCGTGGTCAGCCTGTTCGGCATTCTTGTCGTGCGCAGCGGCCAGCAGGACATGCCTGGGCTGGCTGCTCTGGGTTCGGGCGTTGCGCTGGCATTGCTCACGTTCCTGATCACGATCCTGGGCGGCATCGCCATCTGGAACAGGGGCTTGAAAGGCATCGGGCGCATCAGCTTCGCCGCCGTGGTTGCCCTCGCCCTGCTTGCAGCGCCGGCACTCGTCATCCTCCAGATGCTCAGATTGCCGCAACTCAATGACATCTCGACGGATATTGATGATCCACCGGCATTCTCGCGCTCACGGGCAGCGTTGGCAGCACGCGGTGGCCATGTGCCGCTCGAGCGCTCACCGGCAAGCCGCCTGCCTCAGCGCGAAGCTTACCAGCGCATCATCCCCATCATTGTCGACCTGCCTGCGGAAGAAGCCTTCGACGTCGCGGTCAAGGCCGCGGTCAGCATGGGCTGGGGCATCATCGAGCAAAGCCCGCCCGGCGGCAGATCCGCCACGGGCCGCATCGAAGCTGTTGCCACGACACGTGTTCTCAGGTTTGTCGACGACGTGACCATCAGGGTGAGGACACGGGTGGATGGCGCGCGCATCGACATCCGCTCTGTCTCGCGTCTCGGCAGTCATGATCTCGGCACCAATGCCAGGCGCATCCAGAGCTATGCCGACGAGATCCAGTTGCTGATGTCGTCAAGATAAGGCGTCACACCGGCTCGAACACTCCGTTCAGCGCTGCTGCACCCTCGCCGCACCGAACAAGTCCGCGCTCCACGAGGTCCTCAAGGTGTGCGAAGGTCGAGAGCGCCGCCGCCCCATGCAGGGCCACGGCGAGGTTCTCATAGATGGCCGGCACGATCTGGCTGATGAGGCGGTCCCCCTCGGCCAACCGGTTGAGGATACTGGCTTCACGCATGCGCCGGTGGGTGATCAGCGCCCGCACAAACCTGCCAGGCTCTCGCACAGGCCCGCCATGTCCGGGCCAATAGATCGCCTCTGTCCTTGCCTTCAGTTTCTCCAGAGAGGCCATGAAGGCCGACATCGAGCCATCGGGAGGTGCCACGATGCTGGTCGACCAAGCCATGACATGATCTGCTGAAAACAGTGCGTTCTCCTTAGCCAGGGCAAAGGCCAGATGATTGGCCGTGTGGCCAGGTGTCTCAACGGCAGACAGGCTCCAGCCAGGACCGTTGATAGTATCACCCTCGTTCAGCACGGCATCGGGTGCGTGGTCCTGGTCAGCAGAGGCATCGAGCCGGTTGATCTCGCCGAGCGCCAGTTCGCGCGCCGCACGGTGAGGCTGGCAACCCACAATGGGTGCGCCCGTCAGCGCTTTCAGCGCCCGCGCGCCAGGAGAATGGTCACGGTGGGTGTGGCTGACGACGATGTGGCTGACGGTTTCGCCGCGCAGGGCCTGCGCCAGAACATCCAGATGCTCGGGCGATACAGGGCCAGGATCAATCACCGCCACACGCCCATGGCCCACGATGTAGGTGCAGGTGCCGGTGAAGGTGAACGGCCCGCCATTGCCACAGATCACGCGCCTGATCAGGGGGCTCACCACCACGACCTGCCCTGCAGCTGCCTCCAGACGCCTGTCAAAGGTCAAATCATCTGCCAATTGATGTGTTCCATGGTGCTGTGTTCCATTGCAGTGTCGGCTTCGTCCGGGGATGATCATTGCAGGTCGGCATGGCTTGTGAGCCTGTGGCGGACAACCTATACACCGTTGACGTTGCTGATATTCAATCCCTCATGGAAACCGACATGAACCCTGTGACATCCGAAACCATTTCGCGCACCCACACAGGCACATCACTGCTGGATGCGGCGTTTCCGCGCCTTCTGCCGCATGTCTCCGCACCAATGCGCGCTGCATTGCTGGCTGTCGCAGGTTCGATGCTGCTGATTCTGTCGGCCAAGGTGCAGGTGCCGATGTGGCCTGTGCCAATGACCATGCAGAGCTTCGTGGTGCTGTTCCTGGGAGCGGCGCTTGGTCCGCGCCTGGGTGCTGCCAGCGTGGCGCTCTATCTGGCCCAAGGCTTTGCCGGCCTGCCCGTCTTCGCCATGCCGGGAGCTGCAGGCCCGGCCTATTTCCTCGGAACCACGGGCGGCTTCCTGCTGTCCTTCATCCCGGCGGCCTGGGTGGCGGGCCACTTTGCCCGGCATGGCTCCTCCCTTGTCCGGGTCGGTGCCGGCATGCTCCTGGCCCATGCGTTGATCCTCGGTCTGGGGATGGCCTGGCTCGCCTGGCTGGCACAGCTTGC
>JANMIB010000340.1:0-2657 GCA_031375605.1 Allobosea sp.
TCACCGCCTTGGCATCCAGGCTTTCGAGCCGACGCTGATCGAGGGCAAGGCCATCCAGCTTCACCCGCTGGTCTGCGCCGCGTTCAATGCCGACTTCGATGGCGACCAAATGGCCGTTCACGTCCCGCTGTCGCTCGAGGCTCAGCTGGAAGCACGCGTCCTGATGATGTCGACCAACAACATCCTGCATCCGGCGAACGGTCATCCGATCATCGTGCCCTCGCAGGATATTGTGCTGGGTCTATATTATCTGTCGCTGATGTCGGATGGCGAGCCGGGCCAATACAAGATGGACGCCAAAAAGGGCATCCTTCGCGGTGTTTATTCTGACCTGGGCGAGCTTGAGCATGCCATCGCGACCAAGGCAGTGACGCTGCACACCAAGATCAAGTATCGCTGGGAAGGTGTCGGTCCGGGCGGCACGCTTTATACCAAGACCTATGACACCACGCCTGGCCGCGTGATCTTGTCGACCGCGCTTCCGCGCAGCGAGAAGATCTCGTTCGACGTCGTCAACAAGCTGATGACGAAGAAGGAAATCTCTGGAATGATCGACGCCGTCTACCGCATGTGCGGCCAGAAGGACACGGTCATCTTCTGTGATCGCGTCATGTCCCTCGGCTTTACCCATGCTTTCAAGGCCGGCATTTCGTTCGGCAAGGACGATATGGTGATCCCCGAGAACAAGTGGGAAATCGTCGACACCACCCGTGCGCTGACCAAGGACTACGAGCAGCAGTATCAGGATGGTCTGATCACGCAGGGCGAGAAGTACAACAAGGTGGTCGATGCCTGGTCCAAGTGCTCGGACAGGCTGGCGCAGGAAATGATGCTGCGCATTTCGGCTGTCAAAAAGGACGAGCATGGCCGTGATCTGCCGATCAACTCGATCTACATGATGAGCCATTCCGGTGCCCGTGGTTCACCAACCCAGATGCGCCAGCTGGCCGCCATGCGCGGATTGATGGCCAAGCCGTCCGGCGAGATCATCGAATCTCCGATTATCTCGAACTTCAAGGAAGGTCTTGACGTTCTGGAGTACTTCAACTCGACCCACGGGGCCCGCAAGGGTCTGGCAGACACCGCGCTCAAGACGGCCAACTCCGGCTATCTCACACGTCGTCTGGTTGACGTGGCGCAGGACTCGATCATCACTGAAGTCGATTGCGGCACGACCAACGGCATTCGCATGCGTGCGATTGTTGATGCAGGCCAGATCGTAGCTTCGCTTGCCACGCGCATCCTGGGCCGCACCACGGCAGAGGATATCGCGAACGGGGAGGGGAACACGATTGTTCCCGCCGGTGTGATGCTGGAGGAGAGCCATCTCGAGGAGATCACCAAGGCTGGCATCCAGGAGGTCAAGATCCGCTCCGTTCTGACCTGTGAAACCAAGAACGGCGTCTGCGGCACCTGTTACGGACGGGATCTCGCTCGCGGAACACCGGTGAACATGGGTGAGGCTGTCGGCGTGATTGCCGCGCAGTCGATCGGGGAACCTGGCACCCAGCTGACAATGCGCACCTTCCACATCGGAGGCGCTGCGCAGATCAACGAGCAATCTGTGATCGACTCGAATTTCGAGGGCGAAATCAGGATGCGCAACCGCAACGTAGCGCGGAACTCCGATGGTGATCTGATTACCATGGGCCGCAACGTGTCCATCGTGATCACCGGGCCGGATGGCTCGGAGCGAGCGGTGCACCGTCTGGTCTTCGGCTCGAAGCTCAAGGTTGACGAGGGCGACAAGATCAAGCGTGGCCAGCGCATTGCAGAATGGGACCCCTATACACGTCCCATTATCGCGGATGTCGACGGCATCGTTGCCTATGAAGATCTGCTCGAAGGCTCGTCGCTTTCGGAACAGATCGACGAGGCCACCGGCATCGCCAAGCGCATGGTTACCGATTGGCGTTCCAACGCCCGCTCGGCGGAACTCAAACCCGCGATTGTCGTCCAGGGCAAGGATGGCAAAATCCTGAAGGCCGCGCGTGGCTCCGAGGCTCGCTACCTTCTGCCGGTTGATGGCATTCTCTCGGTTGATCCGGGCGTGACCGTTAAGGCAGGCGACATCGTGGCCCGCATCCCGACGGAAAGCGCCAAGACACGCGACATCACGGGCGGTCTGCCGCGCGTGGCGGAACTGTTCGAGGCACGTCGTCCGAAGGATGCCGCGATCATCGCTGAAAAGTCAGGTACGATTGCTTTCGGTCGCGACTACAAGAACAAGCGTCGCATCACGCTCAACCCGCATGATGGCTCTGATCCGGTCGAACACCTGATTCCGAAGGGCAAGCACATTCACCTGCAGGATGGTGACGTGGTCGAAATGGGGGATTACATCCTCGATGGAAACCCCGCGCCGCACGACATCCTGGCGATCAAGGGCGTGGAGGAGCTTGCAGCTTACCTCGTCAATGAAATCCAGGAGGTCTATCGCCTTCAGGGTGTGAGCATCAATGACAAGCACATCGAGGTGATTGTCCGGCAGATGCTTCAAAAGGTGGAAATCACCGATGGCGGCGACACCGAAATCTTGACGGGCGACCAAGTCGACCGGCTTGAATTCGACGAAGTCAACGAGAAGATGATCTCTGAAGGCAAGAAGCCTGCTTCGGGGGTTCCCGTCCTGCTCGGTATCACCAAGGCCTCGCTCC
>JANMIB010000032.1:0-5922 GCA_031375605.1 Allobosea sp.
AGTCAGCGGTTCGATCCGGGCGAATTCACCGATCTTGGTGTCGTAGAGGATGGTGCAGCCTGAGCCGATGGTGGCGCCGCGCCCGATCTGGATCCGGCCGACCTTCATCACGCGATCCTCGTAAAGGTGCGTCTGCGGACAGGAATGGGCGTTGATGACACAAAAATCACCAAGCGTAATGCAGTCGAACTCGGTCACGTCCGTCCAGTCCATCAGGACACCCTTGCCGACCTTGGTGCCATAGAGCTTGAGCGCCCAGGGCAGGAACGGCGTGCCGCGCATGTATTCGAGCGAGGCCTTGCCGACCAGCCCGCCATACAGCACCGCACAGGCTTCGGTGCGCATGGCCCACCATGACCACATCGGCTTCATCACGGGCTTGTAGACCCCCATCATGATCCACTTGAAGGCTACCGAGACCGAAATCAGCGACAGCGCGATCACCACACCTGCAGACAGGAAGATCGCGAAAGCCTGAAGGTAGCGCCCGTCCGTGATGGGCGCTTCGATCGTGTCAGCGGTCATGTAGCCCAGCATGATGAACAGTGCAGTCGGCAGCGATGTGTGCATCGCCTCGAATGTCGCGCGCCACAACCGCATCCGGAAGGGCGGCTCATAGGTCGCGGAGGCACCCAGATTGACGCGCTGGCGGACCGGCAGCTTGATGGCGGGAGAACCGAACCAGGTCTCGTTGGCCTTGACGTGGAGCGAGTCCGGCATCTTCGATTTCACGCCGATCAGCGCGCCATCCTAGATGTCGGAGCCTGCCGGAATGATGGCCGCATTGCCGAAGAACACCCGGTCTCCGGTCTTGACCGTGCCCAGGATCATGTAGCCGTTGCGGATTTCCTCATCACCGAAAATGGCTTCGTCACCGATGAAATTGCCTTCGCCAATATCGACAAGATCGTAGCGGCCAGCCAGGTTCGTCGAGATTTCCGAGCCTTTGCCGATCTTGGCTCCCATCATCTTGTACCAGTAGCGCATGTAGACGGTGGCAAAGAGCGAGTTCAGCGTCTCGAGGACGACTTCGGTGCACAAGGCCACGCACCATTTGCGGAAGTAGAACACCGAATAGATCGAGTAGGTTCCGGCCCTGACACGCGGCAGGATGAGCCAGCGCACGGCGATGACGATCACCATCGAAACAAGGATGAGAATGAGCGCGGTGGGCCATGTGTAAAACAGCAGGTCACTCCACGCGATCGTGTAGTCCAGTTCACCGCCAACCCAGGCATCAAGGTTGTAGAGCACGTAGAAGGCCGGGAAGATCGGCACCAGCCCGATCATCAGCAGCAGCGTGTAGGCGACAAAATAGGCGCATCCCAGCAAGAAACGCTGCCATTTCGGCACATCGGGATGCTCTGGAAGCGAGGAACGATCCACCATGCCGACCTTGCGCGGCGGAGAGCCGTCCCACACCTCCCAGGCCGGCACGACCTGATCAGGCAGGATGCAGGTGAGATCGCGCAGCTCCGCGCCTTCTTTGACCACACATCCGCCAGAGAGCACGACAGCATTGCCGATATAGGCCTGATTGCCGATTTCAACCGGCGCAATGATCATCTCGCCCGCAGTGTATTCGACATTGGCCATCTTGACCTTTGAGCCGGTCGAAACCCGCTCGCCGATGCTGACCAGATCCCAGGCGCCTGCCTCGAATTCGGAAATCACCGAATCCTTGCCGACCTTGCCGCCCAACAGCCGGATCCAGACGCGCATCAGCGGCGACATCTGCAGGAACTTTGGCGTCGTGGCCTGGATCAGCCGTGACACCAGCCAGACCCGGTAATAATACACGCCCCAAAGCGGATAGGTTCCGGGCTTCGTGCGCCCGATGATGATCCATTTGAGGCTGATGATGGTGGCTTTGACGATAAGGTTCAGCGTCACGTAAATGCCGCACAGGATCGCCATTTCGTGCCACAGCGACGTGCCGCCCTTGATCAGGAAGATCGATGACAGGAACAGCCCGAGCCACTGGATCGTGACAAGTCCAAGGATGAACGGCATGGCAGCCGCCTGCGCCAGCCCGCACCAGAAGCGGCGCATGAACGGTGGCGGCTCGAACGAGAGATCCCTCGGACCACCACCGCCAGATGCCGCGATGCGCTCGTCAAGCGCTGCCCCCATCGAACGCAGGGTGCGCAGGTTGTAGACATCCTGCAAGGTGATCATGACATGGTCGGGGGACTGGCGCACAGCGGAAATGAACTGTGCCGCGATCAGCGAATGGCCGCCCATCTCGGTGAAGAAATCAACGTCGAAGGCTATCGTCTGGCCCTTGAACAGGGGCTTCGCCGCTTCCAGCAACACAGCTTCCGTCGCGGTTTCCGGCTGGGCCTGGATGGTCGAGGCGGGCGTCACCGTCAAGGTGGCGGCCTTCAGCACCTTGCGATCAATCTTGCCGGAAGCCGCCATGCGCGGCAGGACATCGACCTGTTCCCAATGTCCGGGGATCATGTAGGGCGGCAGTGTTGCCCGCAGACTGTTGCGCAGCGCGTTGCGGTCAACCATCTGGCCCGCATCAGGCACCAGGAAGGCGACGAGCTTGTCGATGCCATCGTCGTTACGCAGAACGACGGCGGCCTGCGAAATGCCCGACTCATCAGCCAGCCTGGCCTCGATCTCGCCAAGCTCGACCCGGAAACCGCGGATCTTGACCTGATCATCAATGCGCCCGTGAAAGGCAATGTTGCCGTTTGCATCAAGGCTGACAGCGTCGCCCGAGCGGTAGAGCCGGTTTTCGGTGGCATCATCAGCAGCGCCGCCGAAGGTGTTGGCAACAAACTTCTCGTCCGTCAGATCAGGCCGCGCCAGATAGCCGACGGCAACGCCGGGCCCGCCGATCCAGAGTTCGCCCTGTTCGCCCGGCCTGCACACGGTGCCAGCCTCGTTCACCACATAGCATGTGTAGTTGGGAATGGGCTTGCCGATGGTGACAATGTCACCAGCCTGCAACTCGGCCACGGTGGCGACCACAGTTGCCTCGGTCGGCCCATAGGTGTTGAACAGGCGGCGACCGGGCTTGGCCCACTTGGTCACAATGGCGGGTGGCAGCGCCTCCCCGCCAAGGATGATGATGCGCAGCGAGGGAACCTCGCGCGGCAGCACGCCCAGCAAGGTCGGCACGGTATCGATGACGGTGACGCCGGCATGCTCCAACACATCGGGAAGGTTCTCGATGTCGCCCATGACCTGCGGGGTCGCCACATAGAGTGTGGCACCGGCAAGATAGGGTACCCAGATCTCCTCCATCGAAAGGTCGAAGGCGACGGAGGCACCCTGAAACACCACGTCCGAGCCGTTGAAACCATAGACCTCGTTGGCCGAGCGCAAGAAATGGCAAATGTTGCGGTGGCTGATGACAATGCCCTTCGGCTTGCCGGTCGAGCCTGACGTGTAGATCATGTAGGCGGGATGCTCCGGGGCCAGCCCTGCAGCGCGCGGGGAAAGTTCCTTGCCATCATCGCCCGCCTTGAGAGCGTCCGGCGACCAGATCGCGACACCGGCACCTGCGGCCTTGTCCATGTGGTCATGTGAGGTGATCAGACCTGAGGCAGCACAATCTGCGAGGCAGGTGGCGATCCTGTCCACGGGCGCTTCGGCATCGAATGGCAGCCAGGCCGCTCCCGAAATGCTGATGGCGATCTGCGCGACCAGAAGCTCGATGCCGCGCGGCATCCACAACCCAACAACCGCACCTGTGCCGACACCGTTCCGGGCAAGCCCGCGCGCGATGGCGCAGGCCTCGGCCCAGACGTCTGCGTATGTCAGCGAACGGGTGGCATCACGCATGGCCACATGCGAGGGGCGCGCCTTCACGGTGTCGGCAAACAGTTCCGCCAGCACCTCATCACGCAGGAAATCAGGGCGGGCAGCACCCATCAGGATGGCGTCACCCGGCATCGGAGATGTCACGGGCGGGAACTTGACTTGTTCGTTCATGTTTACAAAGGGCCAAACAGGCCGCCCGCAGGGTTCATCACCCGCCTGCAGCAGCTGCCAGCTGCTCTCCCATTTTCCACCCGCGCTGCCATTTCAGCGCAACTTATGCACGTCTGCAGTCCCAAACCGCCACACACTCCTACGTAGCAACTTGTGGACTGAACCGCCAGTGAATGTGAGATGGAGAAAGCGGATCAGTCGTGACAGAGCGGCACGTGGTCGCAGAATCCACAGCTTTTTTGTGTCAAAGCAAACGTTACAGCGGTAAATTTCCCGAATTCGTCAACTCTGCTCAGGCAGTGCAGGAACGATTGCGAAGATCAGTACCAGCGGTAGCCATCCACTGTCACGATCATGATCTTGCCTTGCCAGATGTCGAGATCTTCGGCGACACCTTTGGCCTCGAAGCCAAAGCCCGCCATGGCTGTGCGCATCACGCCGCCATGGCTGACGACGACCGTGTCGCGGCTGATGGAGGTCAGCACTGGCATGATCCGCTCCATCAGCATCTGGTAGTTCTCGCCTTCCGGAGGAACATAGGACCACTTGCCCTTTTCCCGCGCCCGCGCCCGCTCCGGATCGCGGCTGCGGACCTCGCGCCAGGTCAGTCCCTCCCATGTGCCGAAGGTGAGTTCCCGCAAGCGTTCATCCATCTTGTAGAAGGTCGGGTGCAGGCCGATGCTGCGCCGGGCGATTTCCATGGTTTCGCGCGCACGGGACATGGGCGAGCACAGATAGTCGAGGTCTTCGGCCATCGGCGCGACCTCGCGCAGTTTCTGCCCGGCCTCCTCCGCCTGCACCCGGCCATAGTCATTCAGCGGGATGTCACGGCCACCCTGCAGGCGACCTTCGGCATTCCAGTCGGTTTCGCCGTGGCGGATGAGATAAAGGGTCAGGCCTTGTTTCAGCATGGCCGCGTGCGTGCCACGAGCGGGTTGAAAGGTCAAAGCCTCTCGGGCAATGTGGTTTCCGAAGAGGAGCTATGGCGAGCTTTCAGGCGGGATACCCGACGCCATGAGACGTGCTGTCGTGCATCAGTCACCCTTGTCGAGCGTCATGTCCGGTGCTTCAGGGTTTTTCATGCCTACGACATGATAGCCGGCGTCCACATGCAGGATTTCCCCTGTCATCCCGCGTGACCAATCCGACACCAGATAGACGCAGGTTTCGCCCACCTCTTCGATGGTCACGGTGCGGCGCAAGGGCGAGTTGTATTCGTTCCAGCGCAGGATGTAGCGGAAATCACCGATGCCGGAGGCGGCGAGCGTTTTGATCGGGCCTGCGGAAATGGCATTGACGCGAATTTTCGAGGGGCCAAGATCCGCTGCCATGTAGCGCACCGAGGCTTCGAGCGCTGCCTTCGCCACGCCCATGACGTTGTAATGCGGCATCCATTTTTCAGCGCCGTAGTAGGTCAGTGTCACCATCGAGCCGCCATCGGTCATCAGCTTCTCGGCGCGCTGGGCAACCGCGGTGAACGAATAGCAGGAGATCAGCAGAGACTGGCTGAAATTGGTCGCGCTGGTGTCGACATAGCGCCCCTGCAACTCATTCTTGTCCGAATAGGCGATGCAATGCACCAGAAAGTCGATCTTGCCCCATTTCGCGGCCACTTCTGCAAACACCGCATCCATGCTGGCATCATCTGTCACATCGCAATGGCCCACCACGATGGCGCCCACCTCTGCTGCGAGCGGCTCGACGCGTTTTTTCAGTGAATCGCCCTGGTAGGTGAAGGCCAGTTCAGCGCCCTGCTCAGCGCATGCCTTGGCGATGCCCCAGGCAATCGAGCGATTGTTCGCGACACCCATGATGAGCCCGCGCTTGCCCTTGAGAACGTCTTTTCCGGTCGTCATCATCCGTCGCCTGTTGGTTTAGTTGTGAACAACCAGCCTCGTTCGGTCATAGCTGCGCAGCGCAGGAGCGACAAGGCCGGAGTTGACCACTCAACCGTCACCAGACACCATCGGGTTG
>JANMIB010000084.1:0-5513 GCA_031375605.1 Allobosea sp.
GAGTTGGCCGAGTTGACGGGCGTGCCGGTGATCCCGACCCTGATGGGCTGGGGCGCGATTCCCGACGATCATCCGCTGATGGCCGGGATGTGCGGGCTTCAGACCAGCCACCGTTACGGCAATGCAACGATGCTGCGCTCGGACTTCGTACTCGGCATCGGCAACCGCTGGGCCAATCGCCACACCGGATCGGTCGAGGTCTACACCAAGGGCCGCAAATTCGTTCACATCGACATCGAGCCAACCCAAATCGGCCGCGTCTTCGGCCCCGATCTTGGTATTGTCTCTGATGCGAAAGCTGCACTCAGCCTGATGATCGAGGTGGCCACCGAGATGAAGGCCCGCGGCGCGCTCAAGGATCGCCGCGACTGGGTCGCCGAATGCGAGCACCGCAAGCAGAACATGCTGCGCCAGACCCATTTTGATCAGGTGCCGTTGAAGCCGCAGCGCATCTATCAGGAGATGAAAGAGATCTTCGACCGCGACACCTGCTACGTCACCACGATCGGCAACTCGCAGATCGCCGGCGCGCAATTTCTCAATGTCTACAATCCGCGCAACTGGATCAATTGCGGGCAGGCTGGTCCTCTCGGATGGACGCTGCCAGCGGCGCTCGGTGTGCGTGCCGCATTGCCCAACAAGAAGATCGTGGCGCTGTCTGGCGACTATGATTTCCAGTTCCTGATCGAGGAGCTGGCCGTTGGAGCGCAGCACAAACTGCCTTACCTTCATGTCGTCGTGAACAACTCCTACCTTGGTCTGATCCGTCAGGCGCAGCGTGGCTTGCAGATGGACTTCGAGGTTTCGCTTGCCTTCGAGAACATCAACGTGGGCGACGGCGATGATGCGATACCGGGTTATGGCGTGGACCATGTTGCGGTTGCCGAAGGGCTGGGCTGCAAGGCTATCCGTGTGAAAAGCCCGAACGAATTCAAGGAGGCTTTTGCCAAAGCAGAAGTGCTGATGGAAGAACATCAGGTGCCGGTGGTGATCGAGTTCATCCTTGAGCGCATCACCAACATTTCGATGGGGCTTGAGATCAACGCCATCAACGAATTCGAGGATGTGCTTTGCCTGGATCCATCATTGACCGCTGAAAATGGCTGGGTCGGCGCCGGGCTGACTGACCAGAAAGACCGCACGCCGGTTCTGGCTGGCGTCTGACGCATCCCATCTTTGCTGTTTGTTTGAAAGATACTGCCATGCCGCGCTTTGCCGCCAATCTCACCATGCTGTTCACCGAGTTGCCGTTCCTTGACCGTTTCGCGGCAGCGGCGAAGGCTGGGTTCACGGGGGTCGAGTATCTGTTCCCGTATGACTTTGCCGCAGAAGAGCTTGCGGCAAACCTCAAAGCAAACGGGCTTGTGCAGGTGTTGCACAATCTGCCTGCTGGCGATTGGGCCAAGGGCGAGCGCGGCATTGCCATCTTGCCGGACCGGGTCGACGAATTCCGCGCCGGTGTCGAGCGCGCCATCACCTATGCGACCGTGCTGGGCTGCGGGCAGGTCAACTGTCTGGCCGGCATCGCGCCTGCGGGTGCTGACCGTGCCGTGCTGGAGGCCACCTTCGTGGCCAATCTGGCGTGGGCAGCGCCAAGGCTGAAGGCTGCCGGGATCAAGCTCTTGATCGAGGCGATCAACCAGATTGATATTCCGGGTTTCTTTCTCAATACCACCGCGCAGTCGCTCGACCTGATCGCGAAGACCGGGTCGGACAATGTCTTCGTGCAATATGACATCTACCACATGCAGATCACCGAGGGTGACCTGGCGCGCACGATGGAGCGCAACCTTGCCATGATCCCGCACATCCAGCTTGCCGACAATCCGGGGCGCCACGAGCCGGGCACGGGCGAGATCAACTATCCGTTCCTGTTCAGCCATCTTGACCGGATTGGCTATACCGGCTGGGTTGGCGCTGAATACAAGCCCAAAGCTGGCACCGCTGAAGGCCTTGGCTGGTTCAGTGGCTTCAAGGCTTCGTCTGCACAAGCTACCTGAGCACTTTTCGCTTCATTCAAGGATATTCCATCATGGAACGTATCGGCTTTCTGGGCATCGGCATCATGGGCGCGCCCATGGCTGGCCATCTTCTCGATGCTGGCTACAGTGTTGCGACCGCCATCAACCGCACGCAGCCATCGCCCGAGTTGCTGGCCAAGGGCCTGAAGGTGCTGAGCTCCGCGCAGGATGTCACGGCCGCTTCTGACATTATCATCACGATGTTGCCGGACACGCCTCAGGTAGAAGCGGTGCTGTTCGGCGCGAACGGCGTGTCATCCGGTCTCACCGAAGGCAAACTCGTCATCGACATGAGCTCGATCTCGCCGATCGCCACGCGCGATTTTGCAGCGCGGGTCAATATCAATGGCTGCACCTATCTTGATGCGCCAGTTTCCGGCGGCGAGGTGGGGGCCAAGGCTGCGTCACTGACCATCATGGTCGGCGGGCCGGATGCAGCGTTCGAGCGCGCCTTGCCGATCTTCGGGAAGATGGGCAAGAACATCACCCTGATGGGAGCCAACGGCGCCGGGCAGACCACCAAGGTCGCCAATCAGATCGTTGTGGCCCTGACCATCGAAGCGGTGGCCGAGGCGCTGCTGTTTGCCTCCAAAGCGGGCGTTGACCCTGCCAAGGTCCGGACCGCGCTGATGGGTGGCCTCGCCTCGTCGCGCATCCTCGAAGTGCATGGCGAGCGCATGATCAAGCGGACGTTCAATCCTGGCTTTCGGATCGAACTTCACCAGAAAGACCTCAACCTCGCGCTGGAAGGCGCAAAGGCCATGGGCATGAGCCTGCCGAACACAGCTTCGACACAGCAGTTGTTTTCCGCCTGCGTGGCCAATGGTGGTGCCGCATGGGATCATTCCGGGCTGGTCAAGGCACTGGAAATGATGGCCGGACACGCCGTCGCCGCCGGATGATGGCAATCCAGCACAGCGTCGCTTCAAGGGCGTTGCAACCGAAAGGTCGCTCGACGAACCTTGCAATGATCTGCCCATCACGGGGGACAAACAAGATTGCCCGCGCCTCCTGATTGCTCTTTTGGGACATCCTTCGCGTCATCCGACGTTGACGCGAAGACCAAGGCACGCGAGGAGCTTTTCATGCCGCAGATCACCATGCCAGAGGCTTCACTGCCCGGTCCCATTGTCATCTATCTTGATGCAGATGCCTGCCCGGTCAAGGACGAGGCCTACAAGGTTGCACAGCGCTACGGCGTCAAAACCTTTGTCGTGGCGAATAGCTGGATACACGTGCCGCGCGATGCCTTGATCGAGCGGGTGGTTGTGGCTGCCGGGCTTGATGTCGCGGATGACTGGATTGCCGAGCGGGCGTGCAGAGGTGCCATCGTGATCACAGCCGATATTCCGCTGGCTGCCCGCTGCGTGAAGGCGGGGGCTGACGTGATCGCCCCGAACGGCAAGGTTTTCACCGAGCAATCGATCGGCAATACGCTGGCCACGCGCAACCTCATGGATGAGCTGAGGTCTGCAGGACAGATCACGGGCGGCCCACGCCCTTTTGCCGCGAAGGATCGCTCCGCCTTTCTTTCGGCACTGGATCTGGCTGTGACACGCCTGAAAAGAGCTGGATTTGTGCTGATCTGATTGCCGGTGCGTGAGGCTCTGGCGGTGCTGGCATTAAGCCTAAGTCTTCACGGCAGGTTTACCAGACCAGCAGGATGTGGCTGTCCAACAGGCCGCCCTGCGCCTCAAGAGGCCTGCAAGGGAAGCTGGTTAAGGGGTGCTTCAGACACCGTGGCCCTATCATCGGTTGTTGAGCGGTGGGTGGCCGCTCCGATTGCATGGGGGCTGGGCTTTGGCCAGGCCAGGGACAAAAGCACAGGTGGGCATGGCCCGCGTGCTCGTCGTCGCGCAGGACGCGACGGCGATAGCCCCCGTGTGCGCCGAGCTGATGCGCCGCGGCGCAGCCCTTGGCGTGGTCAACGACATCCGGGCCACCACGGAAGCCGTTCAGGCCAACACCTATGACACCATCCTGGTCCATGCCCGCGAAGGAGCGCCCGAGACGCTGCTTCTTCTGCAATTGATCAAGGCGCAGGCGGTCGGTTCACCGAAAATCCTGCTTCTGATCAATCCGGAGACTGCGAGTGCCTACACCCAGGGCGCGCAACTTGCCGACGCGATGCTGGCAAGCACGATCTCGCCCCAGCGTATTGCCGATGTGGCCGGGGTCGAAGCCGAGCCAGAGGTCGAACTCAATCTCCCGGCTGTCATGGCCGAGCAGCGCCAGATGGTGCTGTGCCTGCCTGCGCCAATGTCTGAAGAGCTTTTGCCGGAAGGCATCCGCCAGCAGCGCGAGCGGGGGCAGACGCCGGACGTGATCGTGCTGACCGATCCATCTGGCATCAACCTGATCAACAGCTGGATGTCGGCCGCCGCCGCTGCCGTTGTGCCCATCATCGATGCCTCGGGGCGCGCACGCCACCGGGCGGACGCCACCATGTCGGCGCTGACGGGCAGGGGGCTTGCCGAAACCATCCGCGAGCTTGAGCCTGTGATGGAGCGGGTCAAGCAGCTTCCGGAGAGCTACTTCAAGACCCGCGATGCGCGCTCCATGCTTCTGGCCCGCCTCGCCGTGCGAGAGCGCCAGATGGCACCAGTTCGTGATGCAAACCTCAAGGCCACAATGCGCTTCTTTGACGAGAGCGCCATCGCTGGCGTTGCGCCGGTGGCGGAGAGCCTGGTGCGCACCGGCCATATGAGCCGCAAATTCTTTGACCGGTTGCACTGCTGCCCAAGCTGCCAGTCCTCGCGGCTGTCCGTGCGCGAAGAGTGCTCAAGTTGCCGTTCGGCCAACATCACCGAAGAGCCGATCATCCATCATCTGCGCTGTGGCTATCAGGGGCCGGAGCATGATTTCAAGCTGGCTGACAACAGCATGAAGTGCCCGAAGTGCACCCACGCGCTTGAGCACTTCTCGGTTGACTACGACAAGCCCGGCTCATTGTTTGTCTGCGGCGATTGCAACAACACGACCGGCGACACCGCCATCGGGTTCGTTTGCCTTGACTGCGAAAGCCAGCACGACGCCGAGAAGGTCAAGACCAAGACCGTCTATACCTATGAACTGACCGAGAGCGGACGCGAAACAGCCTATGCAACGCCGATGGACGAGCGCGGCAATGCGGTTGGCGCGGATGGCCCGAGCGTGCGGGACCGCATCCGCCGTTTTGCCACGGACAACACCGCTGCCGGGCGGCCGCATGCTGTCTTGATGATCCGGCTGGATGCCCAGGGTGAGGCCCGCAAGGCGGCAGGTGAGCGCGTCTGGCATGACAGCGTAGCGCTCTACGGCTCCATCCTGCGCGAGCTTTTCAACCCGACAACAGACATCATCGAGCTTGGCCAGACATGGCTGGTTTGCATCGCGAATGAAACACGCGAAAAGATCGAGACCTCGCTTCCTGACATTCGCACCGAGCTTGAGAAGAACATCGCCGTTCCGATAGGCGCGCGCTATGATGTGCTGGGTGCCGATCAGCTGGCG
>JANMIB010000091.1:0-12615 GCA_031375605.1 Allobosea sp.
CCTGGAAATGAAGGTCTGGCCTGATGGTCCTCACTGCCCACACTGTGGCGAAACACAAAAACTGGGCAGATTGAACGGTGTCAGTACCGCGGCTGGCAGCTTCAAGTGTTACAGTTGCAGAAGGCGCTTCAATCTGCGCCACGGCACCATTTTCGAAAACAGTCATGTACCCCTGCACATCTGGCTACGAGCCATATATCTGCTCGCGGCGAGCGAGCAGCACTGGGGTGCCCAACGCCTTTCGCGCGGCCTCGGTGTCTCCATAAGAACTGCCTGGCATCTCAAAATCAAGATTTTACAAGCTGTTTCGGATGCGTGTGGCGATGATGCCGTCAATCACAGTCTGTACGAACCGTCGCAGTATTATGCGATCGCAGTGGATGTGAAGCCCACGTGTACCGTCCGTCATGAAGCCGGCACTGACAATCTGGTGGTGGACGTCGGCCAAGATCTTCGCATCGATCTGCGCTTCAAGATGTTCAGAGAAGCGGCTGCACAATTGCTGATCCCCGACGCAGAGCGGAAATTCGAAAATCTCATGCAGAGTGTCATTGGGTTTTCGACGTATTCAGGACAAGCTGGATTGCAGGATCATACTGAAATCCAGCTTCTGCTGTGGGGTCCTCAAGGGTAATTTTGCGAGGTGGACCGCGCTTACGAAAGTTTAGGATGGCATCGGTCAAAGGTATCATGGCTGCCAACGTTGCATCATGTTGCAATCTCTACAGAATAGGCCCGCCATGGCACGGCAGCCGTGCTGCCACATGCTCGCGCCACAAAAGATCAAGTGCATTCTGGGCGTCCTCCCGGTCGTGCTGCCTTGGTTCTGTTTCTGGTCCCATCAACATGAGCTGGCGAAAGAACTGCTGGGCCGCATGGCACCCGGCGACAAAGTCGGGATCATCCGTGCTGCTGAGGAAATGGATGCCTTCGCCAATCACCTCTTGCCCGGCCCCGCTCATTCTCATGATGACCGATGATTGCACAGAAGCAATTGCATGGGTCTGCATCTCGCCACTCTGGCGAACAGCGATCAGGGTGACCAGCTTTGACAGAAAACCAAGCGCGTGGGGCAAAAGCACGCTGCTTTCCGGCATCAGGCCGCACCGCGCTACAAATGGCTCGAGTGTGTGCAAGGCGACCTTGCGTGCACGACGAGATTTCATGAGATCCCACATGGGCACCTTATTTCAAAAGGCCATGACCAACACGGCTACAATGCGACCCGCGCCGCAACTCCTCAGTTCAAGGTACAGCAAAACGCCGGATCGCCCAAGGCTGATGAACACACCTGGATTGGAAGTGTAGTCTCATGGGCCGCACGTCACTACCCGCTCGTCCGGATTTCGAGGCCCTCGAGATCGCGGCGTTACAGACGGCCCCAAAAAGGCAGGCTTTTCTTGCGCAAATCGGTGATCTGAATTTCGCGTGGTCCAACAATGAAAGCATGCTCATCTATGTTATCATGCTGTTGCTCGACACCGACGAGATTGCCGCAGCAATCGTATTCTCAACTCTCAATACGACACGCAGTCGGGCCGATCTCGTTAGTCGGCTTGCCAAGACACAAGTGACGGATGCTGTGTTGCAACGCGACATCGGGCAGCTCCTGGAGCGGTTCATCCGCTCAACCCGCATCCGCAACGAGTTCAATCACGCGACCTTCAGTGTTGGACCGGACGGCGAAATCACCCACACGCAAAGCATGAAACTTGAAGAAAGCCGCGGGCGTCTGCGGTTTGGCGTTCGGCGTGCGGTTGATGGCAGGCGAAAAACCGAACTTGAGGCAGCCATCAGGGAACTGAGACACATCAACCGCATATTCTGGGATCTGTTGCCCAGATTGAGAGACCACATGGTGCTGACGGAAGCTGGAAGGCCGGTACATCGGTCGTAGCTCTGACGCCAATGTGGGCTGTGTTGCTGAAAACAATTCTGAACAACATGTCCGCCTTCCGCTTGTTCGCTGCCACAACGGTATCTGGCCTGCTGCCGGTTTCGTGGACACCGGGATTGGGTGTCTCATGAAGCCGGCAGCAGGCCAGATGATCCATGTGCTCGTCTGGACTACCTGCAGGTCTAACTTACGGAACATTTGCAGTCATGCGATGAATCATGCTCGGTTTCGATTTGAGCCAAGCATGATCCTTCCAAATTCAAGCTAGCGAAACAGCGCAAGCAGAATGATGATCGGGATTGGGATGCCGAGCATCCAGAGAAGAATTCCGCGTCCCATGATGATCTCCTTACCAACGGATCAGTTGTGAAAAGTCAGTGTTCTCGTCCCGGTGCTTGCCACCCAGGCTTGCACCCCACCATGCGGCAGCAGCGGCCACGGCAAGCGAGGCTGCCGTCAGGAATGCAATCAGAATACCGAAGCGTCGGGCAGTTTCTGCAGCTGCACGTGTTTTTTCGAGAGCTGCTTTTGACTGTGCAGCGAAGGCATCAATGCGGCGTTCGACTTCAGCAGGTTCAACGCCGGCACGAGCCGCGACCGTGCGTGTCAGGTAAACGCGATCTTCCGTGTTCAACTGGCCATCGGCAGCTGCACGTATCAGCACACGGCCTATCTGCTGGCGCGTAGCTTCATCGACTGGTGCGGCCTGCGAATTGCTGCGCGTGATTGTATCGATCGCATATTCGGAGGTATTTCCAGCAAGACCAGCAACAGCGGATACGCTGGTCCGCGCGATCTCAGCTCCCGTTTTTGCAACGCCAGCAATGCTCATGGAGGCGATAACGACCCCGATCAGTGCCGCGAGTGCCCAGACGACAAGGCCGTGAACCCCGTCACGCACGCTGACTTCTTCTGGTGTGGCATCGCCCGCACGCCGACGCATGCGGCCAGCAATATAAGACCCGGCGATCAGGCTGGTGACGGCCACCCAAACGACCCAAAGACCGATTGCGACAGCAATTGCGACGCCTGAAAAGCCTTTACCCTCGAAGGGTGAGGTCATGGACAGGCCGATAGCTGATCCAAACCCGGTCAAAACGACCGTGATGGATGTCGCAACTACGGTGCCAGCGAGGATTGCACCCCAGTCAACGTAAGGTCGGTCATGTTGGAGGGCGGGTTCGACGGATGGTAGTGTAGTGGGGGTCATTTTCCCGTCCTCAACGCAGGCCGAGAAACGAAAGGATCGCAAGCACGATCACGACAGCTCCAACCAGATAAACAATTCCGTTCATGGCATCCTCCTTTGGCCGATCATGATGATCGGGATCACCAAGAGTCGAACGCATGCACGACGTGAAAGTTCCAGTTCTTGACGATCTTGGCTCGAGTGATCGGGAATCCATCCCCGTCTCTAGCCATGACAACTGCATACCCGTGTTGAGCTGACCGCTTTGGCAATCGCATCCAGGATATTGGGATAAGCCATGCAACCGCAGATGTTGCAGCTTATGCACTCGCAGATTTCGTCCAGCGAGGTGGCACGTCCTGCCGCGATCAGTGCTACGCCTGAGCAGATTTGGCCTGCCGTGCAATAGCAACATTGGAAAGTGTCAAGATTGATGGACGCCAGCTGAAGCAGATGAAGTCTGCCGACATTGGGCAAGTCCTTTAATGGCCACAATGTCCTTGCCATCCTGCATGCTGGCAAGCTGCAGGCAAGAGTTGATCCTTTGGCCGCCGATCAGCACCGTGCAAGCCCCGCACTGACTGTGATCGCAGCGCTTCTTGGTGCGGGTCATCTCTGGATAAAAGAGCAATCGATCGAGTAAAATCGTCCAAGAATAGGCCTCAAACGTGCAGATTGCGCCGTTAAGCATGAAAACTGACAGTCATGCTGCTTTCAATGGGCCGCGGCATGACAAACTGTCCGCTGCATGGTGGCGACGCCCCCGAAGGGAACAACGCCACCTCAGCCGTCTGGCGGCTGGGGTGGCGTGCATCAGTTGCTCACATTGTGCCGACGCGAGGGGCCGCGCGCTTTGTATCGTCGGACGACACATACGGGCCTCTCTTGTCGTCAAAAGCGTTCCAGCCTTCGCCTTCGTACATTGAACGACGGTCGGCGACGGTCACGGAACTGTGACGGTTCAGCACAGCTTCCACGTCGGCTCTGCGGACGTCGTCAGTCTTGACCAAAACCAACGATCCGCCTCGCCGAATGGACTCCGCGTAAACATGCGCATCATGCTCATTCACACCACTGTCCGTCAGCGCGCCGACAATACCGCCAGCAGCCGCTCCGGTCGCTGCGCCGGCAATCATGCCAGTCAGCGTTGCCGCCATCCAGCCAGCGGCGACGATGGGACCGACGCCAGGGATGGCCATGACGCCAAGCCCTGCGAGAAGTCCGGCTCCGCCGCCAACGGCAGCACCGACACCAGCACCAGTGCCCGCTGCTGTGGCGGTGTCAGCCATGGTTTCGGAACCTTCACCATGGTTGGCGATCAGGCTGATGTCATCATTCGGAATGCCTGCGGTTTTGAGGTCTGCAACAACACGCTGGGCTTCCGCGTTCGTGTCGTAAAGTCGAGAGAGATTGGTTGTCATTTTCGTTTCCTTTGTTGAGTATCCGGATGAGTTTCAAACGTCACTTCTCGACGATGTTGCCCTGATAATCGACACTGACGCTCATGCTGCGGCCGCCCTTGGTGCCCATGCCGCGCCAGATGCCGTCCTTGTCCTTGGTCAAGCCGCTGACGGCAGTGAAGCCCTGGTTTTCAAGACGCGTCTTGGCCTGTGTCTCGGTAAAGCTGTTGGCTCCAGCAGCTGGTGCTGTCACAACAGGCGCTGCACCTGACGGGGAGGGCATGGTCACAGCGGGATTGGACGGAGCGTTGGGGTTGGCAGGTGGCTGCTGAGCCAAAGCTGCGCCGATGGTGGTAGTGCCGATGATCAGCGTCCAAGCAAATCTATTCAACATGATGTCTCTCCTGTATTCGTTGTCGCCCGATAAGTTCGTGTTTTGTTGGGCTTGAATGAGAAACGTTTTCGGACAATTTAAGTTCCATTCAACATGAATATGCAAAAGCAAATTTTCGCTGGAAACAACTCGGATATTTCATGCTGACTTGGCAACGGATCTCTTTGAGACAATTCATCAGATATGTAAGGTTGTCTTTGCTTCGCGTGCCCACTGCCGTGTTGACGCAGCCTCAATGAAGGACAATATCGTTCTGGACAGCGCGACGATGCCGGCGTCAGCTTCAACATCTGCCTTGTCGAGCAAGGGCTTCGCCTCTTCCGTGAAGCCGATACATTTCAGATGACCGAATGCGTCGCGGACAAAGTTCACCGCTGCGGCTTCTGCCAGCAGTTCTGTGCAGCCGTTTGCCGATACAACAAGCGCAACGGCATCAAACAGAACAGATGGGCTGCCTGCGAGTTGGCCATCGGCCTTCAATCCCGAACCATCCTTGACGGTCACGCCACCAATTCTGGGTGCAATGATCTTTGCGGTGGCTCCGGCACCCTCAATGGCTTTCTTCAAGGCGGTAATGACAGTGCCGTCTGCCCCGTCTGTCACAAGAATTGCGACACAGCGGCCCTTGAGTGTCGGCGCATACTTGTCGATCAAACGGAGCTTTGACGACACCTTCATGTCGACCGGAACGACAGCAGCCTCCGTCTTTGTCGGAAGCGCAATGTTGAGCCCATTGGCAACGCGATCTGCAAGGCTTTGGTCAACGTTGATCAGGTTTGCCAGGACGCGCAATCGCACGTGTTCCAGCGTGACCTTCGAAAGCTCGAACACAACTGCACTGACAATATGCGACTGCTCCACCTTTGACTGTGACCGGTAAAACAGGCGGGCATGGCTGTAATGGTCCGCGAAAGACTCGGCACGCAACCGCACTTTGGTTCCTTCAACCGGTGCTGCAAAACTGCGAAACCCACCCACGCGATCTTCTCTTGGACCACCAGCTTCGCCAGCTTCCGCCAGGCTGTTGGGCTCGTAGTTGGCGCGCCCGGTGAACACCTGCGTCTGCATCTGTCCATCGCGTTGAAGATTCTGGAAGGGACAGCCCTTGGCTCGATTGATGGGGATCTGGTTGAAGTTCACGGTCCCAAGACGCGACAGCTGCGTGTCTTGATAGGAGAACAGTCGACCCTGCAGCAGGGGGTCTTCAGAGACATCAATGCCAGGCGGCATGTTCGTCGGCAGGAATGCGACCTGCTCGGTCTCGGCAAAGAAGTTGTCCGGATTGCGGTTGAGTACAAGCCGTCCGATGTAGCGGACCGGTATCAGTTCCTCGGGGATGACTTTCGTTGCATCCAGAATGTCGAACGCAAGTGCGTCGGCTTGGGCCTGTGTCAACAACTGCACGCCGAAATCCCATTCAGGAAAGTTGCCAGCCGCGATCGCTTCATGCAGATCTCGCCGATGGTAGTCCGGGTCAGCGCCTGCAATTTTGACAGCCTCATCCCATAGCGTGGACTGGAGCCCGAGCTTTGGGCGCCAGTGGAACTTGACAAAGGTGGCCTCATCATCGGCATTCACAAGGCGGAATGTGTTGACACCAAAGCCCTCGATCATGCGCAATGATCGGGGAAGGGTCCGGTCCGACATCGCCCACATGATCATGTGGGTTGATTCCGGCATCAGACCGATGAAGTCCCAGAATGTGTCATGGGCACTGGCAGCCTGAGGGTAGCCTCGATCAGCCTCCATCTTCACGGCATGGATCAGATCCGGAAATTTGATGGCATCCTGGATGAAGAATACCGGGATGTTGTTGCCAACGAGATCCCAGTTGCCTTCGGTTGTGTAGAACTTGATCGCAAACCCACGCACATCACGCGGTGTGTCGACCGAACCTGCGCCACCAGCAACTGTAGAGATGCGCACGAATATCTCGGTCTTCGCACCAACCTCGTTGAAGATGCGCGCACGACTGAATTCCGCAAGCGAATCCGTGAGCTCAAAGAAACCATGCGCTGCTGATCCCCGTGCATGAACGATGCGCTCGGGAATGCGTTCATGATCGAAGTGCTGGATTTTCTCGCGCAGGACAAAATCTTCGAGGAGAGTTGGTCCACGCCCACCCGCCTTAAGCGAATTTTGGTTGTCGCTGACCGGAACGCCGTGATTTGTTGTCAAGCGCGCTTCGGGTGCCGACGCGGTTTGATGCAGCTCTCCACCCTGTCCTGTCGTAGGGGCCTTTGGGTCAGTGATTTTCCTGGACGGCGCCATAAGACTGATCCTTGGGTTGTTCGAGGATGAGTGGTAGCCATTCGGGACGGCCTTCCAGTGCAACGTGGCCGAGGATGCAAAGTTCCTGATACCGCGTGAATGGCCTTGGATTTTGCCCCTGCCACCCTGTTTGCAGTCCACGCATGTCCAACCCAACCGAGGTTGTGTGGCGGCTTTCGCCTTGTGGTCAGCGCGGAAGCAACTGGCGAAGCGCTATCATCTTCTGGAGCTTCAGACCGACGGACGCGGACGATCAATTGCGAGGTCATCGAACCATGGTTCGCGGTGTCCTGCGATCATCTGTCCAATGAGGCGGGACGCCAGGAAGCTGAAGGTGATGCCATTGCCACCATAACCATAGGCGGCATGGATGCGTGGATAGCCAGGCACTTCCCCGATGAGTGGTAACCCGTCCTCGGTTTCGCCGAATGCGCCGGACCAGACAAAATCCGCCGTGGCCTGGGCCTTCGGACAGAGCGCTTGAAGTTTCTTGAGGATAATTTTTGCCTTCTCCTGCATGAGAGCATCACGAGCTTCGGGCTCGGTGATGCCGTCGTCATCCTCGCCGCCAATGACAATGCGGTTGTCTGCTGTGGTGCGTGCGTAGAGATAATCATCCGACGCTTCCCATATCAGCACGCCGTCTCGCCAGAGAACGTCAGTATTTTGCTGCGGGGTGGCAATGGCCCAACTTGATGCTGTCTTGTGCAAATCAGTTTTGACGAAATCAGGCATCACATAGCCAGTCGCGAGGATGACGCGACTGGCGTCGATCTCGCAGCCATTGTCGAGCTCCACCATGACGCGTGTGCCTCTGCTGTCGTAGCTCAAAGCATTTGCATCAAACATGGATGCGCCATTGGCGACTGCGGAAGCGATCAGCGCATGGGACAAGAGGAGCGGGTCTGCATCGGCTGAACCTGGCGAAAGGATGGCGGCCTCGCGGTCGAACCCAAATTCGCGCACGAGCGTTTGATAATCAAGGTATGCGCCTGGCAGGCCAGCGCGTTGTCTTAATTCATGCTCTGCCAATAACTCGCGCGCGCCGGTGCCTGCGCCCGTTATGTAGAGCGAACTGCGATCCCGGAACGCACAGCTTAACCCAAGCGTACCCACAAGAGACTTCAGGCCAGTCACGGCCTGCAGGCTGCGCCGATAAATGTTGGCGGCGCGCTCAAAGCCATAAAAGCCAGTGAGTTCAGACAGTGGGCAATCGATCTCCCATTGCAGCATCGCGGTACTGGCAGCCGTACTGCCGAAGCCCGCACGTTCTCGGTCGATGATGCAAACCTTGTGACCGAGACTGGTCAGGTGTTCTGCTATGAGAGACCCAGTGATGCCCGCACCCACGACCAGGATGTCGCAGCGCATGTTCTGGTCGAGTGCCTTGCGACGAGGGCGGACGTAACCGGCCAGCCAAGGGGGGGATCCGCCGCGCAAATCACTTTGCACGGTACTCTCAGCGTCAAACTCGCTCACAGCCATGACATGTCCGGATCTTGAAAAAGACCCCGACAAACGCGTTTGCCGGGGTCAGTTGAGGGGAGGGAAAGTGGTCAGGCAGCCTTGGCGAGGGCGGACTTGTTGACAGAGCCAGAGGCCAGCTTCGAAAGCGCCTGATCCGTCTTGGTTTCTTCGGCCAGCGTCTGGTCCAGAAGCGCCGCAGCGTCCGTCATGCCGAGTTGCAAGGCCCAGGCCTGCAGAGTGCGGTAGCGCGCGATTTCGTAATGCTCGACGGCCTGTGCCGATGCCAGCAGGCCTGCATCAAGTGCTGGACTGTCGGCATAGTCTTCCATCACCGCCTTGCCCTCTTCGAGAATGCCGAGGATCGCATCACAGGTCTTGCCGCGCGGAGCTTTGCCAGCCAGTTCAAAAACACTGGACAGACGCTCGATCTGGCCTTCGGTTTCTGTCTTGTGGGCCGTGAATGCGGCCTTCAGTTCAGCTGAATGGGCCACCTTTGCCATCTTTGGCAGCGCCTTCACGATCTGCTTTTCGGCGTAGTAGACATCCTTCAGCATGTCGTGGAACATGTCTTCGAGAGTTTTGGGTTCAGTTGACATCGTGCGTCTCCTGTTGGGGTTGATCTTCCAACGACAACCGTGACGACGCCGATAGGTTCCCTTCAGGGTGTGGCGTGCAGACCCGGCCTGCCGGCAGGCTGCAGGATCTGGGACACAGGAATTCTGACCGACCACCTGACGCCGTCCGGCTCGAACGCGAGCGTTGCGTCGCCTGTCAGCGCGGCCTTGACCAGGCGGTTCATGACGGTGTGCCCAAACCCTTGCCGTGTCGGCTGGCTCACGGGCGGCCCGCCGAGTTCCTTCCAGACAAGTGAGAAGACCTTCTCGTTGCCAGTTTTCTCGTCACCAGCGCCGTCAGCAATCCACCAGCCCAGCGCAATATGGCCTCCTGGAGCAGACAGCGCGCCGTATTTTGCCGCGTTGGTCGAAAGCTCATGCAAGGCGAGACCGAGGTTCTGTGCTGCGTCTGGAAGAAGAGCGATGTCCTTGCCCGTGAGCTTGATGCGCGTGCCATCTTCTCCAACAATGGGCGATGTCTGGACACGAACCAGTTCAAGCAGCGAGGCACTGCTCCAGTTCTCCTTGATCAGGAGATCCAGCGAACCGGCCACGGCTGTGACGCGCTGTGCAAAAGCCTCACTGAAACTTTGCACCGAGGTGGCATCGCGTGCCGTTTGCCGGGCAATGGCCTGGATGATGGCAAGGATGTTCTTTGTCCTGTGGGTCAGTTCGCCCATCAGAAAGCGGATTTGTTCATCCCTCCGTTTCCGGTCCGTGATGTCCCTGGTCGCACCAAAGATCAATTTCGCGGGCACCATGTTTCCCAGCGTTTTTCCGCGTGCCGACAACCAGCGTTCCTCGCCATCGCTGGCCCTGACAATTCTGAACTCACTGTCAAACACCCCTGAACTGCCAGGCTGCTGCAACTGGGCCATCTCGGACGTAACGTCGTCACGATCCCTCGCATCTACAATGCCAAAGATGGTGTCGAGTGGGGGTGCATCCGGGCCTGTTATCCCCCACAGACCGAAAAGCCGCTCGTCCCAGGTGTTTGCGCCTGACAGAAGGTCGATCTCCCACAGTCCGATCTCTCCGGCGTCGAGGGCCAGAGAAAGGTTTTCTGCTGTTCGGGCCAAGCTGTGCTGTGTCTTGCGTTCATCCGTGATGTCGATATGGACGCCAACCCATTCGAGAATGGCGCCGTCCGCATCATGGACCGGGATTCCGCGAACCAAGTGCAGCCGCCAGTCTCCGTCATCACGGCGCACGCGATGCTCAACGCTGAACGATGTCTTGTCTGCGATCGCCGCCCGCCAGGCTTCGAATGTCAATTGCAGGTCGTCGGCATGAATGGCCTTCGACCAGCCAAAGTGCTGGTATTCGTCCAAGGTCTGGCCCGTCAGGATGCTCCAGCCTTTTTGTTCACCCACCATTTCGCCGACGCCATTGGCGGTCCACATGATGCCGTTCACGGCCTCGACAGCTGCGTTGAACCGCTGTTGACTCTGGTGCAGCAGTTGCTCGGTGGTCGCAGGCATTTTGAGAGTCCATGTCCGCCAGGTTGATATGGCCAACTTCAGGTTGATTTCATGATGTCAGTTTGAGTGAGCTGGCCAGAAACAAGAACCCGATCAATGGACATGCTTGCTAACAATAGTTCAATCCGGGAGAGCAATAATTTTCGACAGTACTTTACCTGACTTGACCAGAAAAGCATGCTCTTTGTGATAAAAGCCAGGGCAGGGATATTGTTCCCGCCCTTGGCGTCGGTTCAGTTCTCTATGTCTTTCTGCTGGCACGGTCTGGCAGCTTGTCGACAGCGGCCTCAGCATCCTGGTTCGTGCCCAGAATGCCTTCTCGCAAGATTTTTGTTGCAGCATCATTCTTGTCATCGGGATTTGTCGGAATTGCTGCGGTTTCACGTGTCGCTACAAGACCAATATCATCCGGCTTTTTACCGCCATTGCTGGCAGCCGCAGCAAATGTGGCCAATGCCTCCGGTTGACCTTTCCCAGATTGTTTCTGTTCAGTCATGACATCCTCCGCTGCTGTGCCGACAAAACATCGACTTTCTGGAACTGTCTAGCTCACGGATTGTTCCGAGGCCGACGGCTGGCACCACTATTTCGACGCCAGGAAAAACCGCACCATCTCTGCAGACGCATCTGGTCCCTTCGCATCCGCATAAGAGCCAACGGTATTCCCGCCGGACCAGGCATGGCCAGCGCCATCGATGAGCCAATTTTCGACGACAGGTATGCCGTTCGCATGCGAAATCACCGTCCGCGTGAAACGTCGCCCGTTGCTGGTTCCAGACGTTGCCACGCTGGCTTGCTGATCAGTGGCTGCATGCGCAGTATCCGAAATACGCTGGGCGTTTGAAGGATGAACCGTCATGTCGGCAGTGCCGTGGAAAATGATGGTGCGCACAGGCTCGCCGCTGGCTTCCTGCGATTGAGGCTTGCCAAACAGTCGCGATCCGGAACTTCCGCGCATGGCAGCCATCGCCGACATCACGTTTCCTGCCGATTGATAGGCAAGGCCAGAATGAACACCAACTCCATGAAACAGGTCAGGGTAGGTCTTGGCCATGATCACAGCCATCGCTGCGCCCGCTGACAGGCCCGCCACGAAGACCTGTGTTTTGTCGATGCCGAATTCACTGATCAGCTGGCGCGTCATTCCCGCAAGAATACCCGGTTCACCTGTATCGCGACGTTGATGGCCCTCCTCGAACCAGTTCCAGCACGCCGATGCATTGCTGGCACGTGTTTGATGGGGATAGACAACAAGTAACCCATGGATTTCAGCCACGGCATTCATGTTGGTGCCAGCCGCAAAATCATCCGGATTCTGGGTGCAACCGTGCAACATGAGGATCAGACCTTTGGGCTGTGTTGCAGCTGACGCAGGCACGTAGAGTCTGAAGTCTCGCATGCCTGCCTTCGACGTGAATGATCGCGACGTGAAGCTGGCACCGCCCGGAATTGGAAGCTCGACCGCCTTCACACCAAGGCCGGACGGGAATTGCGGCAATGATCCACCCGCCGCCATGCCAGATCTAAGTGTTTGCAAGACTTCGTCGAGCGGTCGCCGCAGCCGAGCCGGTACTTTGGCGATATTCTCAAGTTCCGTTGCGACGTTGCTGGCTGTCGTTCCGGGTGAGGCGGGCTTCGCAGATCCTCCTCGGTCTGTCTTTTTCCTGCCGTTGACTGAAGCGGCGGGATGGCCGAGCGATTGCCAGCCTTTTGTCGGTGAAACCAAGCTCCTTGCGAGGGTCTTCTGGATCATCCGCGTCGCGCCGAGAATGTTGAAGGCACGCGTCGCCACGGTCGCGCGGCGCATGGCCGCTGCAAACTTGCTTGTCATTTCTGAAGTCCTTGCTGACGTCTGGCGTCTAGTGAATACGGGAGGCGAGAGCGGCTTTGATGTCAGGGTTG